>JANXVN010000008.1 GCA_025351645.1 Ferruginibacter sp. | reverse complement strand
ACTTCCAGCAGCATCGCTACTTTGGCATCGCGGCTTACCAGCAAGTTGCGTAAAAATTCTGCGAAGCCATTTAAAACGGTATCGCCTTCAAAGCCTTTGCGGTTAATTTCATCATACATCAATAAGCCGCTGCTAAGGTCTTGCGCCAGCAAAAAATCGAGCATCTTAAAATAGTAGTCTTCATCTAATATATTTAAGTGCTCCAGCGTATTGGTGTAGGTAACGGCGCCGTTGGTAAAGCTCACTATCTTATCTAAAATACTCAACGAATCCCGCATGCAGCCTTCGCTTTTTTGCGCAATTACGTGCAGGGCGGCTTTATCGGCCTTAATATGTTCTTTATCGCAAATTTCCTGCAGATGCTCAACTGTATCATTATTGGTGATGCGCTTAAAATCAAAAATCTGGCAACGGCTTAAGATGGTTGGTAAAATTTTATGTTTTTCGGTAGTTGCTAAAATGAAGATGGCGTAGGGTGGTGGCTCTTCCAACGTTTTTAAAAACGCGTTGAAGGCAGAAGAACTTAGCATGTGCACCTCATCTACAATATATACTTTGTATTTGCCGGCCTGGGGCGCAAAGCGTACTTGCTCTACCAGGTTCCTGATATCATCTACCGAATTATTGCTGGCGGCATCCAGTTCATGTATATTTAAAGAAGTGCCGGCATCAAACGAAATGCAGCTATTGCAAACGTTGCAGGCTTCGCCATCTTTAGTCTGGTTAAGGCAATTAATTGTTTTGGCCAATATCCTGGCACAGGTGGTTTTACCTACGCCCCTGGGGCCGCAAAACAAAAAAGCATGTGCTAACTGGTTATTTTTAATGGCATTTTTAAGGGTAGTGGTAATATGCGCCTGCCCCACAACTGTCGAGAAATTCTGCGGCCTGTACTTGCGTGCCGATACTACAAACTTATCCATGTTGCAAATTACGAAAATTAAGTTTGATGCAAAAATGGAAAGGTTTTTTCACGCAAAGAAGCATAGGTGCAAAGCAGGTAAGTTGACAGCCCATGAGTTTAAATTACTGTCTTCATAGCAGAAACAGCCACGATTTGAGAGAACTTATAACTCATCACTCCTAACTTATAACTATAAGATTGGGTGTCGCTTAAATTCCTTCGTCCTGTCGAATAAATACCGGTAAGTAATAAGGTTGCGGCTTCGGAACGTTTCGCCTAGGCTTTCTGCAATGTTGATCATTTTTGGGTTGAAATCGCCGATCCATTGCATTTCATATTCGGTGTAAGAAACATTTGGCGTTTGTATTACTTTGGCAGATTCTACCACAATAAATGCATCGATGCCTTTGCCCTGAAACTCTGGTACGACGCCGAATACGATGCCGCTGAATTTTTTATTGGGCGTAAATTTTTTGATCCATAAAAATTTCAATTTTTGAAGCAGTCCGAATTTACCATTTAAATGCTTGAACCACTGGTTTAAATCGGGCAGGTTTACAAACATGGCAATCGGGCCTTCTTTATAATAGGCAAACCAAATAAGGCGCTCGTCCATTACGGGTTTCATCTTTTTAAATAGCAGCACCACTTGCTCTTTGCCCATTTGTTTTAAGCCGCCATGCCCCGCCCATGCTTTGTTGTAGATGGTGGTAAAGTCGCCGGCATATTTTTCGAGGTTGTCTTTTTTTATGTGTTGGGATGTAAAATCTGGGTCCACATCAAACTTGGCGTGGCGTTCAAACATTTTGGGCATTAGGGGCGCTTGAGGGTGCAGCCCAAAACATATTTGGTGAAAGAAAGGCTTAAAGCCGTAGTTTTCAAATAACTGCTGGTAGTAGGGAGGGTTGTAATTCATGCAATATAAGGGCTCGTTAAAGCCTTGCGTTACAAGGCCCCACCAACGGTCGCGCTCGCCAAAATTTATGGGGCCGTCCATGGCTTCCATGCCTTTTTGTAGTAGCCAATGCTTTGCATTGTCTAATAAAAGATCGGCTGCTTGCTGGTTGTTGATGCAATCGAAAAAACCAACGCCGCCTACTGGCACATCGTCGCCTTTATTTTTATATTTTTTGTTTACAAATGCGGCTATGCGTCCAATTAATTTACCTTCACTATTTTTTAAAACCCAGCGCTCTGCTTCGCCAAAACGAAAGGTTTTATTTTTATTTGTGTCGAAAACTTCTTGTATATCCTTGTCTAGCGGGCGTATCCAGTTAGGGTCGTTTTTATATATAGATACTGCTACCTGTAAAAACTGTTGGGCTGTGGCGGCATCGTTTACTGGAATAAGTTGCATCATAATTTTATAAAGAAGCAAATGTAGCTAAGCGGGTGCAGACTTCAAAAGTGGAAAAGTTTTATTGGTTGCAGGGAATTAGATTGGTTAAAGATTGCTGACTTATTTGCCGCAGATCCGCAGATTAAAACTTGCACTAATCTGTAAACTTATGGCAGGATAATATGGGGTTAAAACCTTGATTATAAGGCTGGTAATTTATTGAAGGGGCTGCGGATTGAAGCGCCAGGGATAGCAGCGCCCGCCCGGATGAATCCGTTCGGACGGGGAAATCCTTTTTTGTCGGACCGCCCGCAAAAAAGATTGAAGCGAATAGCCCGGCCGAAGGGGCGCCCCAAATACACTATTTATTTAGGCTCATATCGGCCATAACGCCATAATGGTCTGAGTAGGGAACGGTTAAGCGATAGTACTGGTTGACGGTAAATTTTTTATCTGCAAGGATATAATCAATCCTTAACGTGGGAGAAATAAAGCGGAAAGTGCGCCCGATGCCGGAGCCTTGTTGCAGGAATGCATCCTGTAAATTTCCGCGGATGGTAAAATAAGTGTAGGAGTTGGGCACATCGTTAAAATCGCCGCAAAGTATTACTGGGTATGGGCTTTTGTGTATAAAGCTACCTACTATTTCTGCCTGTGTGCTCCTAAAATGATAGCCCCGTTTTAATTTGCTCACGATGGTTTTGGAATCATCGAGCCCGCTTTTATCGCTGTGCTTTAATTCGGTAATGCTCTGGTATTCTTTTTTGCCAAAACGTACGGATTGCAGGTGGATGGCAAATACACGGATGGTTTGGTTGTTATACTGCACATCTGCATAAATAAGCTGCTGTACGGATATGCGGTCGCCAAAATCGAATGTGCCGGTGTTTACAATAGGGTATTTTGAAAAGATGATTATGCCTAACTCGGATTTTTTGAATTTATTTTCATAGCTGCGCTCATAATAATGATAAGGGTAACCCATTTTAGTTAACTCATTAACGTTGGGGGCAAACCAGGTGGAATCTTCCGATTCTAAAAATTCTTCAAAACAAAGGATGTCAGCATTGCTTTTTTTAACTTCAGCAAACATTTGCCCACGGTAAGTAACATCCTCTCTTTTCATTTTGCTGCGCTCATCCCAACTGGAAACATTCCATTGAAAAATACGCAGGTTGCCGGGCGCTTTTACTTCAATGAAAGTTTTTGGCAGGTGCCAGCTAAATACCGCCGCTAATTGCTGCCAGCTTATTAGCAGCGCAATTACTGTAAGCCAGCTATAGCGCGACCGGGCAATTAATCCACCAATTAAAAAGAGGGCCATGGCAAAAAATAGAAGCGGAAAAATAAGCCCTAAGATGGCGATGAACCAAAACTCGCCAGCATTTAAAAATGGCTCCAGGCAGGCCAGCAAGTAAATAAATACAATTATAATATTGAGGGCGATAAATATGCGGGCTATTTTTTTTTGCTGGGCCAATGGTTACTTTTTTTGTTGAACGAAAATAACAACGTAATATTTAAATACGGTACTATAAAATTAAAAGGAAGTAGTGGGCTATTGCCTAAGCGTTACTTTTTTTGTTGTTAATTTATTGTGATTTGCCTTTTTACAGTGTACTAAAAAGCCTTTTTAGGCAGGAAATAATAAAAGTTGATGGTGGTGTAAAGTTGTATGGGATGCCGCTACTGCTGCCATTTTCAGGGGTTTACTGCCAGCTTGTAAAATAACTGTTTTTGAATTTCAAAATTTAATCCTTAAACCTTACCTTTGCGCCCTGAAAACAGACCTCATTACAATAAAATAAGATTTATGGCCAATACAGGCAAAATAAAATCGATCATTGGTGCCGTTGTAGATGTGCAATTTGACAGCGACAGCAAGCTTCCGGAAATTTTAAACGCTTTGGAACTTAAACGTGACAATGGCGACATTTTAGTTTTGGAAGTGCAACAGCATTTAGGCCAGGATAGTGTACGTACCGTTGCGATGGATGGTACTGAAGGCCTTGTGCGGGGCATGGTGGTTACAGATACTGGCATACCTATTTCAATGCCTGTCGGCGAAGGGATTAAAGGCCGTGTGTTTAATGTAACCGGCGATGCTATTGATGGTTTGGCGCAGGTTAGCAAAGTAGGTGGGCGTGCAATACACGCTAAGCCGCCTTTATTTGAAGACTTAAGTACTGCCAACGAAATTTTATTTACCGGTATTAAAGTAATCGATTTAATTGAGCCTTATGCAAAGGGTGGAAAGATTGGATTGTTTGGTGGTGCAGGTGTAGGCAAAACGGTTTTGATACAAGAATTGATCAATAATATTGCGAAGGCATATAGTGGTGTTTCAGTATTTGCAGGCGTAGGCGAGCGTACCAGAGAAGGCAATGATTTGATAAGGGAAATGATTGAGGCCGGTATTATGAATTACGGCGATAAGTTTAAGCATAGCATGGAAGAAGGCGGATGGGATTTAAGCGCTGTAAACCTGGAAGATTTAAAAGAATCAAAAGCAACATTTGTTTTTGGGCAAATGAACGAACCACCAGGAGCAAGGGCCCGTGTGGCATTAAGCGGCTTAACATTAGCGGAATATTTCCGTGATGGCGAAGGCACAGGACAAGGAAAGGACATTTTATTTTTTGTAGATAATATATTTCGTTTTACACAAGCTGGTTCTGAAGTATCAGCCTTGCTTGGCCGTATGCCGAGTGCGGTGGGTTACCAACCAACATTGGCTACAGAAATGGGCTTGATGCAGGAAAGGATCACGTCTACTAAAAACGGTTCCATTACATCTGTACAAGCTGTATATGTACCTGCAGATGATTTGACAGATCCGGCACCGGCTACTACGTTTGCGCATTTGGATGCAACGACCGTATTAAGCCGTAAAATTGCGGATTTGGGTATTTATCCTGCGGTTGATCCGTTGGATAGTACCTCCAGGATATTAACCCCATTAATTGTTGGTGACGAACATTACAACACTGCCAACAGGGTAAAATTAATTTTACAGCGCTATAAAGAATTACAGGATATTATTGCAATACTTGGCTTGGATGAGTTGAGCGATGAAGATAAACAAACGGTATCAAGGGCACGTAAAGTGCAACGTTTCCTTAGCCAGCCATTTTTTGTGGCTGAGCAGTTTACTGGTTTAAAGGGTGTGTTAGTGCCGATAGAAGATACTATCCGTGGCTTTAATTCTATCATGGATGGCGAAGTGGATGAATATCCTGAAGCGGCATTTAACCTGGTCGGTACTTTAGAAGATGCAATTGAAAAAGGTAAGAAATTGATGTCGGCAGCGCAGGCTTAGTTTATTACTTAGTATATAGTATTTAGTACTTTAGATTAGAGCGTTGGTTTTGAAAGTGTTAATGGCAGGCAGTGATTAAGTAGCATTTTTGTAAAAAAATTATTCAATACTTTTTATGATCTTAGAAATTTTAACACCCGAAAAGAAATTATTTAGCGGTGAAGTCTATGGTGTTCAATTGCCAGGCATTACTGGTTTATTTGAAGTTTTGAATAGGCATGCGCCAATGGTAAGTGCGTTGAAGGCTGGTAAATTAAAGATTTTGAAAGAGAAGAATTCTGCCGTTACGTATACTATACAAAGTGGTTTTGCAGAAGTGCTGAATAATAAGACTACCGTGTTAGTGGAAGGTGCGGAAGAAGTAGCTTAACATCTTTTTAAAATATTAGTAAGCCCATGCAATTACTGCGTGGGCTTTTTTGTTGCTATTATTTTTGTTGATTTTTACCGATTTTATTTAAAAGAAAAAACACACTAATTCAACTGCGGATCTATAGGAAAATTGATCATCATTTCATAATCTCCGCCTAAATGTTTCAGGCTATCCTTCCATATTTCATCTGGCTGCTGATGAAATATTAATTTTCGTGTAGCCGATACTGCTAGCCAACTTTTTTCTTTTAATTCATCGCCCAACTGTCCGTTGCCCCAGCCGCTGTAACCAATAAAAAAACGGACTTTATTAAAATCAATTTCTTTATTTTTTACTAATTCAGAGAGCTTTGCAAAATCGCCGCCCCAGTAAATGCCTTTCATCACTTCGTGGCCTCCTGGTACTTCAGTAGGGTATTGGTGCAAAAAATGGATAGTGTCCATCTGTACCGGGCCGCCATAATAAACTGGTATCGGAAAGCCATCAAAACCTGTCATTAATTCATCTAATGTCTGCTCAAATTGTTTGTTTAGTACAAAGCCAAAACTGCCTTCCTGTTGGTGCTCGCATATAAAAATCACCGTCCGCATAAAATTCGGGTCTTTTAAAAATGGGTCTGCAATTAACAATATGCCGGGAGCAGGTGAAATCATATTTCTAAAATAACTTATTATTTGATTGTAGAAAAATATTGAGCAAGTTATTTTGTAATGGTTCATTTATATTAAAACCTTCGTTAAATTTACTGTTTACCGCTTTTATATAATTTTTACAGCCAACTACTAATTTACTTTTACAGGCATGAAGAGAATTTTTCCCATTATTACCGTGTTAATCCTTTTATCATTATTGGGGCTTATTGTTTTTCAGGTACTTTGGATCCAAGGTGCCCAGGTATCTAAAGTACAAGAGTTTAGAGAACATATTATTAGGGCAGCTTCACAGGCATCTGCGGATATGGTAATGCAGAAAGAAAGCCTTATGCCGCCGCCAATGAGAAAAAAAAGCAGTTCTATTTTTCCAAGCGACCGGTTGCAGATGGAGTTTTTTAAGCCTACTATAACACAGCGGTATACAAAAGATGAGATTAAAGATATTATCCAAAAAGCCTTTAATAAACAAGGGCTAAACAAGGTCCCTTTCGAATTTGCAATCGGCAGTACTTCTATTATAGGCGATGAAATACAATCAGAAAATTATTATAAGCTATTCATTGATTCGGCGCATAACAACCCCATGGTAGTACCGTTGGATACGCCAACGGGCAGTTCTGCACAAAGCCTTTCGCCCGATGAGTTTTTGGTGATTATTGTACCGAACGAAAAAAACATTATTTGGCAATCGATGACATGGCTGATTATTGGAGCCGTTATTTTTACCATTGTTATAGTCTGCGCATTTTTTATTACCGTAAGGGCACTGATAAAACAGAAAAAATTAAGCGAAATAAAATCTGACTTCATCAATAATATGACGCATGAGTTTAAGACACCGCTGGCAACTATTTCATTAGCTGTTGATGCCCTTAAAAATGAAAAGGTAATCAATAACAGAGAGAAGATGGATTATTTTACAGGCATCATCAAAGAAGAAAATAAAAGGATGAACAAGCAGGTAGAAACCATACTTCAGGCGGCTTTGCTGGATAGGCAGGAAGTGCAGCTGGACCTTCAAAAATTACATGCGCATGACCTGATTACCAGTGCGTTAAACAATATTAATTTACAGGTAGAAGAAAAAAAAGGCAGGCTGGAAGTGAATTTAGCCGCCACTAAAGACGTATTGATGGCAGACGATGTACACTTTACAAACCTTATAAGCAACTTGCTGGATAATGCTGTAAAATACTCAAAAGATAACCTGCAGATAAAGATAAGCACGCAGGTCGCAGGCAGTATTTTTAAAGTAAAAATAGAAGATAATGGCATTGGCATGAATAAAGAAACGGTAAGCCGCATTTTTGAAAAATTTTACCGTGCACATACCGGCAACCTACACAATGTAAAGGGTTTTGGGCTTGGCTTAAGCTACGTAAAAACCATGGTAGAAGCCCACCACGGCACTATTAAAGCAGAGAGCGTACCTGGCAAAGGCACTACCTTTTTGCTTAGTTTTCCATTAAGCAAAACGTAGTTTATAAGGTCGATAAAACGGAACAATTTATGGCAGGCAAAGGATTATTAACCGAATAATTGCCGACAATCTCTTAGCTAAATTATTACTAATAAATTACAACTTACACAACTCAGTAGTTGCAACTAACTATCAGTTTATAGGCTTCAATGCGAAGCCGCTAAATTAAATTAACCTTAGCGCATTATCACCCTGGCCCTTTAGTTACAATTTTATTATAGAAACATTCAAAATCCCACTTCTTTATTTGCTTCAAATAATTGTAGCTATTAACGCTATAAGCCAGCACCCACTTCTCATTGTACTTCAAATTTTTTGTATAAAAAAGTAATCCACAGGTTATACACCGTTATTAACAGTATATACACTATAAACTTCTAGTAATAACCCTCAAAAGCTACTCTACCACTCATTTTCAGGGTGTGCATAAAAATCTTTTTCTTAATATTTGTAAGAAGGTGGGAAAAAGTGTTATTTTGTGTGAATTATTTATTTTCAATGTGTAATCCAAGCTATCAATGACAGGTTTTCTCGGTGAATATGAGGTTACTATAGACGCCAAAGGACGTTTTCTTGTTCCAGCAGCTTTAAAAAAGCAGTTGGCGGAAGAAGGTGCCCACCAGTTTGTCATCAACCGGGGATTAGATTTTTGCCTAAGCTTGTACCCAATGGAAAGTTGGGATCCGCTGTACGCCAAAATTAGCAAACTAAATGATTTCGATATCAAAGCAAGTGCTTTTAAACGCCGCTTTTTAAACGGTGCCTCAAAGGTAGAACTGGATAGTGCCGGAAGGTTATTGTTGCCAAAGAATTTGATGGAATATGCAAAGTTGGAAAAAGATGCAGTACTGGTTTTTGTAGGCGACAAAATTGAGATTTGGGACAAAATAAAATACAAAGAGTTCTTTGAATCTTTTTCACAAGAAGAATTCAAGATAATGGCAAATGAAGTAATGGGTTCAAAATCTGACAGCTAAAATTGATTGTATGGCAAATGAAGGGACAGTACCAGGCAATCAGTTAGAAGATGATGATGAGTTTGTGTATCACGTGCCGGTGTTATTGAAGGAATCTATTGAAGGGCTGGCCATAAAGCCAGATGGGGTTTATGTGGATTGCACTTTCGGCGGTGGCGGGCATAGCAAAGCAATTTTAGCCTGCCTCAGCGAAAAGGGAAAATTAATAGCATTCGACCAGGATGACGATGCTAAAAAGAACTTGCCGCAAGATGAAAGGGTGATTTTCATCCCACAAAATTTCAGGCATTTGCAACGGTTTTTAAGGCTGCATAAAATTACAAAGGTAGATGGTATACTGGCTGACCTAGGTGTTTCAAGCCACCAGTTTGATGAAGCCGGCAGAGGTTTTTCAATCCGCTTTGATGCGGCTTTGGATATGCGGATGGACCAGCGCCAAACCACCACTGCGGCAGATGTACTGAAAAACTTTACCGAATTGCAGCTACATAAAATGCTGGAGCAATACGGCGAAGTAACAAATGCGAAAACGCTGGCTAAAACCATCGTGCAACAGCGGGCCTTAACATCTATAAAAACTATTAACGAGTTTAAGCAAGCAGTACAAGCAGCCGTAAAAGGAAACCCGCAGAAGTATTTTGCCCAGGTTTTTCAGGCTTTACGGATTGAGGTAAATGACGAACTGGGTGCGCTAAAAGAATTATTGCAGCAAATCCCTGTTTTGCTTAAACCCAATGGCAGGGCAGCTATCATAACATTCCATTCTTTAGAGGATAGGCTGGTGAAGATTTTTTTTAAGGTGGGTACTTTTTTAGAAACGGAAACAGATGATATTTATGGCGGCAGGCCGGATAACCCATTAGCCATCATCACAAAAAAACCAATACTGCCTGGCGTGGCAGAAACAAAACAAAATAAAAGAGCAAGGAGCGCAAAGCTTAGGGTGGCAGAAAAGAAATAAAATATTGATGTCTGATGTATGATGTGAGATGTCGGATATGGAAAGGAATCATCAGATTTCAGGATCAGCTTACGGATAAAATAATTGTTAAAGGTGCTTTAGATAGTTAATAATTTTTTCAACAAATACGCTATCAACAGATGAAGCTTTTATCAACATAAAAATAAAATAAAGGCAACAATTTTTGGAAGAAGAAAAAAAAATATCAGCGCAGTCAATAGGTAAAAAGCTTGACTGGAAGAGGTTTTTAAGCCATGAATGGGTAGTAAGGAATATTCCGTTTTTTTTATTTTTAGCGTTACTGGCAGTGCTATACATCTACAACGGCCATTATGCAGATAAGATAACGAGAAAAATTGGCGCAACAGAAAAACACATCAAAGAATTGGAATACGAATACAAAACAATAAAAAGCGAAGTAATATTCAGGAGCAAGGCAAGCGAGCTGGTTAAAGCAGTAGAACCATTAGGTTTGAAAGAATTGACGGTAGCGCCGGTACTGCTGGATAGCACGATAGCAAAAGCTCCATAAGCTTACCGAAAAGTGTTGAGTGAAAAGTACCCTGGTAAAAATCTGAGCAGGGATTGTGCCCATCTGCAAGGAGAAAATAACACAGCTTATCTGCTATAAAAAGCAATTGGCAACAATAAGATATTAATAACAAAACATACTAAAATCCGCTAAGGTTTTTACCTTTCTTTTTTAAGGAGATAAGGGAATTATTACAACGGCTACCTACTTTGGAAGTAAAAAAAGACATATTATGGAGAGTGTACCTCAGTTTTATCATTATGATATTGCTGGGCGCAGTCGTGCTGGGCAGGGCTTTTTATATCCAAAGGGTCGAAGGTAAATTCTGGAGCCGGATGGGCGATAGCCTTCATTTAAAGTATATGCCGCTGGAAGCCGAAAGAGGTACCATTTATAGCGAAGATGGAAACATGCTAAGTACATCCATACCCATTTTTGATGTGTTTGTAGATTTTGGTGCTGATGGCTTAAGGGAAAAAAATGGCAAGCGTTTTAAAGATAATGTAGACTCGCTAAGTATTTACCTGGCTGATCTTTTTAAAGATAAAACAAGCACTGCTTATAAAAAGGAATTGCAACTGGCCTATAAAAATGAAGACCGCTACTACACTTTAAAAAAGAGGATATCATTTGTAGAATACGCTGCGTTACGGGAGTTTCCATTAGTGAGGCAGGGCAGGAATAAAAGCGGCTTCATCATCGACCCAAGGGACAAGCGCATTAACCCTTATGTGTTACTGGCCAATAGGACGATTGGCTTATCAAGGGATATTTCAACAAAAAACGTAGGTATTGAACAAAGTTATGATACGGTGTTAAGAGGTACCACCGGCCAGCGCCTGATGCGTTACATAGCAGGTGCATACATGCCCGTGGAAGGTGCGGAACTAGAACCGGAAAATGGCAAAGACATCATTACCACACTGGATACTTATATGCAGGATGTAGCAGAAAATGCTTTGATGAAAATGCTTGTAGGCAACAACTCCATACATGGTACTGCCATTGTTATGGAAACGGCAACTGGCAAAATAAAAGCTATCGCTAACCTGGGCAAACAACCGGATGGCACTTATGCAGAAGACCTTAATTACGGTGCCGGCAAAGCAACAGAGCCAGGTTCCATTTTTAAGCTGGCAACACTGTTGAGTTTGCTGGAAGATAAATACGTCACCAAAAATTCTATTGTGGATTGTGAAGGTGGTGTAAAACTATTTTATGGCTTACGGATACACGATACGCACCCTAACCATTTGCTTACTGTAAAGCAAGCTTTTGCGGCTAGTAGTAATGTTGCGTTTGCAAAAATGGCCGATGAGTATTACCATACGCAGCCGTCTAAGTTTATAGATCATTTGCATTATCTGCGCTTAGATACTTTAACTGGTATCGATATTACCGCAGCATCTGGCAGGCCACTTATCAAAAAGCCGACCGCACGCAGCTGGGCAAATACTACCATCCCATTTATGGCGCATGGGTACGAAGAATTAGTAACTCCGTTGAATATGCTAATGCTTTATAACGCAGTAGCCAACAACGGAAAAATGATGAAGCCCTACCTGGTAAATGCGATAAGGGAATATGGCTCGGATATAAAAACGGTACATCCGCAAATAGTGGTAGAAAAAATTTGCAGCGATGAAACCCTGGCGCAATTGCAGGAATGCCTGCGTGCCGTAGTAGATAGCGCACACGGCACCGGCCACAAAATTTTGTTTGATAGCGCTTACGGCATCGCCGGTAAAACAGGCACAGCCGTAACGGCGCTCAACAACAAAGGGTACAATAAAGGCAACAAAATATACCAGGCTTCCTTCATTGGTTATTTTCCATCTAACCAGCCAAAATATACTATGGCCGTGGTTATACAAAATAGCAACGAATCTAAGCTGGTGTATGGCGCAGATGTTTCGGGTACCGTATTTAAAGAAATTAGCGACCGTATTTATGGCCGCTTTTTAAGTACTAAAAAATTCATTGAACCATCTAAAGATACCATGCAGTACAATTATTATGGGATGAAAAACGAATTAGGCTCCATTTTTAGCACGCTTAAATTGCCGTATAAAGATTCGGCCGTTGGCGGTTATTGGAGGGAGGCCAGTATTAAAAATAGCATGGCAACATTAGGCATGCCTGTTACTGCAATTACCGGCAACACTATTATTCCGGCGGTAATAGGCATGGGTTTAAAAGATGCCGTGTACTTAATGGAGAATAAAGGGCTAAAAGTAATGGCTACAGGCAGGGGAAAAGTATTAAGCCAGTCGTTGCCGGCAGGCGCCACTTTTAAAAAGGGACAAACAATAGCGATATTTTTAAATTGATGTTGAACGATATACTATATAAAGTAAGCATGCGCTCCGTACACGGCAACACCGGTGTGGACGTAAAAGACCTGCAGATAGACTCACGAAAAGTGACTGCCGGCTCTTGCTTTATTGCTATAAAAGGAAGCACTGCCGATGGGCATTTATTTATTGATACAGCCATTGCTAATGGCGCCATTGCCATTGTTTGCGAAATATTGCCCATTGTTTTACAGGAGCATATAACTTATGTACAAGTTGAAAATAGTGCAATCGCGGCGGCTTACATCAGCCATAATTTTTATGGGGAACCATCTTTAAAATTAAAATTAGTTGGCGTAACCGGCACTAACGGCAAAACAACCATCGCTACTTTATTGTGGAAATTGTTTACTTCCTTAGGCTATAAATGTGGCTTGATAAGCACCGTACAAAACCAAATTGATGATGAGATTATTTCGGCTACGCATACCACGCCCGATGCCATCCATGTAAATGAATTGTTGAAAAAAATGGTAGATGCAGGCTGCATTTATGTGTTTATGGAATGCAGCAGCCACGCCATTCACCAGCATAGGATAACAGCGCTTCAATTTAGAGGCGCTTTGTTCAGCAACATCACACACGACCATTTGGACTACCATAAAACATTTGATGAATACATAAGGGTAAAAAAATCATGGTTTGATAATTTGCCGGCAACAGCCTTTGCCATCAGTAATGCAGATGATAAAAGAGGCACCGTAATGCTACAGAACACGCCGGCTAAAAAATATTATTACAGCCTTAAGACAATGGCTGATTTTAAAGGGAAAGTTTTGGAAAATAGCCTGGTAGGCCTGCACATGATGGTGAATGAAAGCGAAGTGTATTTCAGGTTAATAGGCGAGTTTAATGCCTACAATTTACTAGTCGTTTATGGCGCTGCAATTTGTTTGGGGCAAGATAAGGAACAGGTGCTGCAACTATTAAGCAACCTGGATGGCGCCGAAGGAAGGTTCGATTATATGGTAAGCAAGAATGACCGCATCATTGGCATAGTAGATTACGCACATACACCAGATGCTTTGCTGAATGTATTGGCAACCATTAAAAAATTACGCCAGGGCAACGAACATATAATTACAGTTGTAGGCTGCGGTGGCGATAGGGATAAAACCAAGCGCCCCATAATGGCAGCAGCAGCTTGCGAACATAGCGACAGGGTAATCTTTACGGCCGATAATCCGCGGAGCGAAGACCCTTTGGAAATTTTAAAAGAAATGGAAGCCGGCGTAAATGTAGTGGCAAGAAAAAAGTATATCACCATTGCCGATAGAAGGGAAGCGATAAAAACCGCCGTGAGCCTTGCAGTAAAAGAAGATATTATTTTAGTGGCAGGTAAAGGGCACGAAAAATACCAGGATATAAAAGGCGTAAAATACGATTTTGATGACAAGAAAATGTTGGCTGAAATATTTGAATTGCTGGAAAAGTAAGTAGCTGATATGCTAATTGGCTAATGTGCTAATGAAGGGTTGGAGAGAATAAAAAAATAATTAGCTGATTTGCTAATGTGCTAATGAAGGGTTAAAGCGAATAAGGGGATGTACGGGCAGAAAAAATATCGAAATAAATTTAAAAGAAAAAAGATACAAACAAGGTAACAATTTTAAAAAATTAGCACATTAGCACATTAGCTAATGTGCACATTAAAAAAGCATGCTGTATCACTTATTTCACTGGTTAACAAATAATGGGATAAAATTTCCAGGTAGCGGGCTGTTTGAGTTCATCACATTCCGTTTGCTGCTGGCAATGATATTGAGCCTTGTTATAACTACCGTGTATGGCAAAAAGCTAATAAGGTACCTGCAAAAAAGGCAACTTGGCGAAAGCGTGCGTGACCTTGGCCTGGCAGGCGAACAACAAAAGAAAGGCACGCCAACAATGGGCGGTATTATCATTGTACTGGCAATACTGATACCTACTTTGTTACTAGCCAACCTGGAAAAAGTTTACGTAAGGTTAATGATAGTCTCCACAATCTGGCTGGCAACTATTGGCTTTATAGATGATTATTTAAAGATTAGGTCAAAGCGGTTAGCGCTATCCAAAGGTGCCGATTATAAAAAAATGGATAGTGATGGATTGGCAGGCAGGTTTAAAATTTTTGGGCAGGTAATGTTAGGTATCATCGTAGGGGCAACATTGTATTTTAATCAAAGTGTAGTAGTGCAAAGGGAAGTTTACAATCCGGATATTCAAGCAGTAAAAGATTCTCTATTAAAATCTGGACAAAGAATGATGGGTGATATCAACATTGTAAAAATAGATAGTAAGGAACATCTTTTTATAAAAGTGAAAACACCTATAACCACTATACCATTTGTAAAAACGCATGAGTTTAATTATGCTAAATTATTGCCAGAGAGCTGGCGGCCTTATACTTACATCCTATATATCATCACAGTAATATTTATTGTAACTGCTGTAAGTAATGGAGCCAACATAACAGATGGGTTAGATGGTTTAGCAACAGGCGTATGCGCTGTAATAGGTATTTGCTTAGGCATTTTTGCTTACGTAAGCGGTAATATAAAACTAGCGGAGTACCTCAATATAATGTACATCCCTAACCTTGGCGAGCTATCCATTTTTATTGCATCGTTTGTAGGTGCGTGCATCGGGTTTTTATGGTATAACTCTTACCCAGCACAGGTATTCATGGGCGATACCGGTAGCCTTGCGCTGGGGGGCATTATTGCGGCATTGGCTATTATCGTACGTAAAGAATTGTTGATACCATTTTTTTGCTTTGTGTTTTTTGTAGAAAGCTTAAGCGTAGTAATACAAGTTGGGTGGTTTAAATATACTAAGAAAAAGTATGGCGAGGGGCGGCGGGTATTTTTGATGAGCCCGCTACATCATCATTATCAAAAGTTAGGGTATCATGAAAGCAAGATTGCTGTGAGGTTTTGGATCATCACCATACTAAGCGTAGTAGTAGCAATCGGTACATTAAAAATGAGGTAAATCTTTTAAAAATAGTAAGAAGCAAGTTCAAGTTGTTGGTAAGGATATCCTGAATTATGAAAATGTTTTTAAGAATCTACCCGTTAGATTTAATGCTATTGAAGAACCATTTTATTACTAAATCAAACTGCGGCAACGAAAAAAAAGCTGTCAAATTTGATGCTGTTGAAGAACCATTTTTTATTGATACGTCAATAAAGAAAAACGTATGGCCTGTTAGATTCTATGCTGTTGAAGGACCATTTTTACAAAAAAGAAACTGCTATAAATAGCAGCTGATACTGGTATTTAATCAATGGATACAAACACAAACATATCGCCTTTGAAGCAGCCAATCAATGATAAAAAACTGAAGCGTCTGGTAATATTGGGCGCTGGCGAAAGCGGTATAGGCACGGCTTTACTGGCACAGCAGCAAGGATACGATGTGTTTGTAAGCGATTCAGGAGAGATAAAAGAGCCATTTAAATCGACATTGCAAAACAGCAATATTGATTTTGAAGAAGCACAGCATACAGAAGAAAAAATATTATCTGCGGATGAAGTAATGAAAAGCCCGGGCATTGGCGAAAAAAATGAAGTAGTAAAGAAGATACGGGCTAAAGGTATTCCGGTAATTAGCGAAATAGAATTTGCTTACCGCTATAAAGGCAATAGTAAAATAATTGCTATTACAGGTAGCAATGGTAAAACAACCACTACGGCATTAACTTTTTGCATGTGCCAGCTAGGCGGTGCGGATTGTGCCATGGTAGGCAATATTGGTTATTCATTCGCAAGGCAGGTGGCAGAAGGCCCAAAGGCTTTGTACGTAATAGAAATTAGTTCTTTTCAATTAGATGATATAAAAACCTTTAGGCCAGATGTGGCGGTGCTTACAAATATTACCGAAGACCACCTGGACAGGTACGATTACAAAGTGCAGAATTACATTAACAGTAAATTTCGCATTGTAGAAAACCAACAACCAGGGGATGTATTTATTTACAACCTCGATGATGATACAACTATTAAAAATATTACCAAGTACAATATAAAATCAACCTTATACCCCATTACGATGAGCAAAGAATTACCACAGGGCGCATACCTGGCCAATGCGAAAATGCACTTGAAATGGAAAGGAGAAGAAATGCAGATGAGCATCAACGACTTTAAACTAAAGGGTAAACACAATCAATATAACAGTATGGCAGCAAGCCTTGCCTCAACAGCGGTTGATATTAGGAAAGAGAAAATTAGGGAAGCCCTACAAACTTTTGAAAGCCTCGAACATAGGATGGAGACTGTGGCCACCATTAAGGGAGTAGAATTTATTAACGATAGTAAAGCAACCAATGTAAACAGCACCTGGTTTGCGTTGGAAAGCATTGAAGAAAAACCAATCATCTTAATATTGGGCGGGGTAGATAAAGGCAACGACTATTCTTCCATGAAAGAAATGGTGACTGAGAAGGTAAAAGCCATTGTATGCATGGGCATTAACAACCAAAAATTGCATGAAGAGTTTGGTGGTTTAGTAGAGTCAATTGTTGATACTACAAGTGCTGTAGAAGCAGTACAGGCAGCATTTCATTTTGCCACCAAAGGCGATGTGGTTTTGCTAAGCCCCGCATGTGCAAGCTTTGATTTATTTAAAAATTACGAAGACAGGGGCAACCAATTTAAACAAGCGGTAAAGAATTTGTAAAGTTCCCAACCCCGTCAGCAGTTGCAAACCCTTACGGCGGTTGAAGAAGTAGAATAAAAGATTCTCAAAAAAAGAATCAAAAATAATGGCAGATAATATAAACTTAAAAGAATTCTTCACGCCCAACATTAGTAACATGGGCGGCAATTTGGTAAGCAAAACCAAAGGCGATAAAGTTATATGGGCCATCGTCATCATCCTTACATTGGTAAGTTTGTTGGTGGTGTACAGCAGCACCGGTTCACTGGCGTACAAGTATAGCAAAAGCACAGAAAGCTTCCTGTTCAAGCAATTCGCTTTTATTATACTGGGCGTTATCATCATCTATTTTGCACACCGGGTAAACTATACAATTTATTCAAGGATAGCGCTCATCTTATTTATGATTGCCATCCCCTTACTAATTTATACCTACTTTTTTGGCGCCAAAATAAACGAAGGTAGCCGCTGGATAAAACTGCCCGTCATCAACATGACGTTCCAAACATCCGACCTTGCAAAGCTTGCCCTGTTTATGTACATGAGCCGCCAACTAAGCCGTAAACAACATGTAATTAAAGATTTTAAAAAAGGCTTTTTACCCATCATCATACCAGTAGCTATTATTTGTTTATTAATAGCGCCGGCTAATTTATCAACGGCTATATTGGTTGCTGCTACTAGCTTATTGCTGATGTTTATCGGCCGTATAAGCACCAAGCATATCTTAGCCACCATCGGCATAGCCATGATACCCGTAGCTATTTTACTAACCATCGCAGTAAAATACTACGACAAACAAGAGCATAAAACCAAAGACCTGCCAGCCATTTTCGCCGTAGGCCGTGTACCCACGTGGATAGGCAGGATACAGACTTTTATGTATAGTAGCAAAGAAGACAATAATGAAAAATTATACCAGATAAACCAAGCAAAAATTGCCATCGCAAACGGCGGCTGGTTTGGCGTTGGCCCGGGCAATAGCAGCGCCCGTAATTTTTTGCCACACTCGTACAGCGATTTTATTTTCGCTATTATTTTAGAAGAGTATGGCTTGCTCGGCGGTGCGTTTATAGTGTTTATCTATTTATTGTTTTTGTACAGGTGCATACGGCTGTATAGAAAATGCCCTTTTGCATTCGGCGCATTTTTGGCGTTAGCGCTAAGTTTTACTTTGGTAATACAAGCCATCGCAAACATGGGCGTAAACGTAAACGTATTCCCAAACACGGGCGTAACGTTGCCGTTGGTAAGTACGGGTGGAAGCAGCTTTTTATTCACCTGCCTGTCTATCGGCATCATATTAAGCGTGGCAAGGAACGTAGAACAGCTTGAAGGCAAAATGGCTTTAATACCAGTAGAAGAAGAAGCAGGAGCAACAGCGTAATGAAAAGGAATTTTTATTTTTTAAGCAGTAGTTTTTTTTGCCCCGGCCAATACAGCAGCAATGTTTGGCTTCATAGGTCCGTCCGAATGGGCAGCCGGGCGGACGTCACACTCTTATACATTGGTTATTAATGAGCTTTAACCACCATATACGGGGCATATTAAAATTTGAATAGTAATAGTAATAGTAACATTTAAAATAAAGTTATTCACCAGCAATTTGAATGAAATAGCAAACATAGAAAGCACTAAGAACCCTCCTTTGGAGGGCAGGGAGGCTGGGCTTGGGCTTGCTGTGCCTCTTCGCATCATCATTGCGGGTGGTGGTACTGGTGGGCATATTTTTCCGGCCATTGCTATTGCCAACGCTATAAAAAAATTAGCGCCACAAACAGAAATTTTATTTGTTGGCGCTAAAGGAAAAATGGAAATGGAAAAAGTACCGCAAGCCGGTTATAGGATTGAAGGGTTGGACATAGCGGGCTTTAACAGAAGTTCTTTGATAAAAAATATCTGGCTGCCTTACAAGCTGATAAAAAGCGTGTTGCAGGTAAGGAAATTATTCAAGCTTTTTAACCCAACAGCGGTCATTGGCGTAGGTGGATATTCAAGTTATCCGGTGCTTCGTTTTGCGCAGGCAATAGGCATAAAAACATTTATCCACGAAAGCAATTCCTTTGCAGGAAAAAGCAATATGATGCTCGGTAAAAAGGCTGCTAAAATTTATGTAGCAACAGATGGCATGGAAAAATTCTTCCCTGCAAAAAAAATATTGATAACAGGTAATCCTGTAAGAGAAACGATTGCTAAAAGCACGGTTACAAGAGAAGATGCCATCCGCTTCTTCAACCTCGACCCTTACAAAAAAACAATCGTAGCCATCGGAGGAAGCCTCGGTGCAAAAAGCATCAATGAAGCACTA
>JANXVN010000057.1 GCA_025351645.1 Ferruginibacter sp. | reverse complement strand
GCGAAGAAAAAGGCTACCGCAGAAAATGACCTTACTTCTTTACCAACCGCAGATACCCAATTCCCTGAAGGAATATCATTTTGCGGGCCCTGTAAATTTATAAGCGTTGGTATTAAAAACTGCCGTACCTGCGGGTAGTTTGCCTGTTCAATATCTTTAGCATAGGTTACATCGTGAATGTTTAGCGGATGCACCATGTTGCTTTGCCCGCTGCAGAACCACACATCGCCAAAAAGTATATCGTGAAGGGTAATTGTATTGCTGGCAATGATATCTATGTTATATGGCCCACCAGCTTTTGTGGGCGGCAGGTACACTGCCCAGTTACCAGCGGTATCCGTTTTTGTTTCATACATCCGGCCATTAAAATTGATACTTACTTTTTCGTCAGGAGCCGCCCATCCCCAAAATTTAATTTTTGTATCCCGTTGCAGCACCATGCTATCCCGTAAAAGACGAGGCAATTTTACCTGGGCAAAACCGCTTACTACAAAAGCTAGTAACAGCTGAATAATAAATACCTTTTTCATTCGCCGGTAATTAAAAGTTAACATTTGCTTTGCAAAAAGTGCCTTCTTATTTTGTTAAGGATTGTATGGCGTTATCGTTTGTATATGCCCATTTTCATCATAAGTTAGTTCTGTAATTTTTACGCTGCGCAGATGGGTAGCCCCTTTGCTTAAACTGCTATCATGATAAAACAAATACCACTTGTTGTTAAATTCACAAATAGAATGATGGGATGTCCACCCAATTACAGGATTTAAAATACGCCCGGTATATTTGAAGGGGCCATAAGGGTTATCGCCAATAGCATAACATATAAAATGGGTATCGCCGGTTGAATAAGAAAAATAATAGTTGCCATTGTACCGGTGCATCCAGCTTGCTTCAAAAAAACGCCGGCTTGTATCGCCCGCCAGCAGCGGGTTTCCATCTTCGTCAGTAATCAGTATATCTTTTGGTGCTTCTGCAAATTGCAGCAAGTCATCGCTTAGCTTTGCTACTTTCGCACACAAAGCAGGTTCATTATCTTGTGGCAAATAAATAAGTGGCCCCTCGCCTTCGGCTTTAAATTCACCACTGCTCCAGCGTTGCAACTGCCCGCCCCAAATGCCTCCAAAGTACATGTAATAGCTGCCGTCATCATTTTTATATACCGCAGGGTCGATAGAAAAACTGCCTTCGATAGCTTGTGGTTGTGGCGTAAATGGGCCTACGGGAGAAGGGCTGGTAGCAACACCAATCCTAAAGATACCATCATGTGCTTTTGCAGGAAAAAACAAATAATAAGTGCCGTCTTTTTCTGCTGCATCTGGTGCCCACATTTGCTTATCTGCCCAGGGCACATCTTTTACCTGCAAGGCAATACCATTGTCAACGGCTTCACTATCCGGAGAATCCATCGATAGCACATGGTAATCTTCCATGGCAAAATGGCTACCCAAATCATCAAATGGAACAGTAGATTCAACATCATGCGATGGGTAAATATATATTTTGCCATTGAACACATGTGCCGAAGGGTCGGCGGTGTACAGGTGCGTTACCAGCGGCTGCGAAATGGCTCTTTTATTAAGGCTGTCAAAGTCGATATGGGCAATATTTTCTTCTGGCATAAAATCAATTAAATGTTTTTGTTTATAAATGTTGGATTACGACGTTCTTTTAAATCGCTCTCTATTTTAAGTTCCATTTTTTTATTGATCTCATACAAAAACAATAAGGCTATCCCTAACAAAAACGGGATAGATGGAAAAATACTTACCAATAGCTTAGTGCCCTGGATGGCAGATTCAGGCTGCACGTCAGTGCTATTAGGCACATAATGGAATACACCTAATATCCAGGCAAGTAATGCGCTGCCAATACTTAGCCCACCTTTTAAACCTACCATCATAGCAGAGAAGATTATGGCAGTTGCCCGCCGGTTAGTTTTCCATTCACTGTAGTCGGCCACATCGGCAATCATTGCCCAAAGCAAGGGTATGGTGATGCCATAAAAAAAGCCATGCAAAATCTGCGAAGCAAACATGAGCTTTACAGATTGAGGCGGAAAAAAGTAAAATAAAAAAATAAATATGGTAGATATAAACAAGGCAATGCCGAATACATCTCTTTTGCCATATTTATCGGCAAAGCGTTTTGATAAAGTAATACCGACAATCATAAAGATGATACCGCCTGCGTTAAACAACCCAAAGCCCGCCGATACCGGATCTTCACCAAAAAAATTGATGCCGATGCCGGAGAGGCCTTTCAATATGGGCGTAATAAAAGTGGTGAGGCTTTGTTTATCAACATAGTTTTTAAAATAATAAACGTAGGAGCCGCCCTTCATGGCCAATGTTATAAAAACTAGTGTGGTAAGCACCAGCATTATTATCCACGGCTTGTTCTTAAAAATATCGTCTAAATCTTCTTTTAAGCTAGATTTTTGTTCGGGCTTTGGCACTATACGTTCCCTGGTAGTGAAGAAGGTAACGAGCAACATCAACGTTCCGATAATGGCCAGCCATGTCATCACCTTTTCAATGCCTATTGCTTTATTGCCACCACCGGCCGATTCTATGATGGGCAACATAAATACCTGTACAAAAAACTGGGCAAACATCACTGCTACAAAACGGTAAGCCGACATACTATTGCGTTCTTTCATATCGCCTGTAATTACACCGCTTAGCGCGGAATAAGGCAGGTTGTTGGCGGCATATAACAACAGTAATAAGGTATAAGTTATTACGGCATAAACTACTTTTCCTTTGTACGAAAAATTGGGGGTACTAAAAGCAAGCAATGCAATAACGCCCAGCGGTACGGCCGTAAATAAAATCCATGGCCTAAATTTTCCCCATCTGGAAACCGTCCTGTCTGCAATGGCACCAATGATTGGGTTAAAGCCAAAAGCGGCTACCAGCCCAACACTTAGTATAACCGCAGATGCATGGTTGGCTTTAAGCCCATATATATCCGTGTAGAAATAAGCGAGGTAGGTCATTAAGGTTTGAAATACTAAATTGGCCGCCAGGTCGCCTAAGCTATACCCTACTTTTTCGAGTACCGACAATTTTTGTGAAGCGCTTTTGATCATTTTATTGTTTGGTTGTTTTATAATAAATTCATCTTACTTACTCTTGTTCAATTTTTTTTAATGCTATCACTTTATAAAATGCAGGCTTAGGCTTAAACTCCCTATTGAACAATAAAGGGTAATTAACCCTGCCTTTAACCGGCCAGTTATTAAGCCAGCTTTGCCCATCATCCACACCCCAAAAAGTTACCCTTGTTACTTTGCCGGGGTATTTTAAAAAAAGCTTAAACAATGCTTCGTAATCGCTGGCCAACTGCTGTTGCACACTATCTGGCAGGCCGTTTTTATAAGGGTTCATGGATGGATCTTCTTTCATGCGCTGGCTTACATCGGCACCTTCAACATTGCGGGGCAGCACTTCAATATCCAATTCGGTTATCATTACTTTTATGCCTAGCGCAGTGTATTGGATAATGCTTTCTTCAATTTCTTTTAAAGGTATTTTACCGGCGTGCCAATGCCCCTGTATGCCTACGCCATCTATGCGTACGCCTGCCTGTTTAATTTTTTTGATAAGGGCAATGCAGCCTGCACGCTTTGCTGGTTGTTCGTTATTATAATCGTTGTAATAAAGCTCGGTATTGGGCGATGCGGCTTGTGCCAGCCTGAAGGCTTCGGTAACATAATTATCGCCGAGCTTATCCAGAAAAATTGATTGGCGCATAGTGCCATCTTCATTCAATGCTTCATTCACTACATCCCACGAAAATACTTTGCCGCTGTACCTGCCAGCAACGGTAGTAATGTGGTTTTTAAAAAATGTTTTAAAAGAATCTACGCTTTGGATATTGCGGACAAACTGCGGCAACTGGCTATGCCATATAAGCGTGTGGGCATTAATTTTTATGTTATTTTTTTTACCGTAAGCAATTAGTTTATCAGCCAAATCAAACTGATAAGTACCCCATTGCGGATGGATAACTTCTGCCTTCATAATATTTTCAGGCGTGGCGGTATTAAACTGCTGAGGCACCAGCAGCGCAGCTTTAGGGTCTTTTTCTTCTATCTGCGTTGCGTTTAATGCGGTGCCAATAACAAAGTCGTTTTTAAAAACATCCTTAAGTGAAACCGCTTTTTGGGCCATTGCATTTCTACTGCTGGCACAAGCCACTATTAGCAGGGTGGCGGAGTACATTATACCTACAAATTTATTTTTCATCCAGTTGTATTTTATTGTTATTAAGCATTTAATAATTTGTTACGTAAAACCCAACCCCTTTCCAAAAGAGATAGGGACTAAACTTTTCAAGGCAATACACCTTTGCCTGCGGGCTATAAATCAGCTGTAATAAAAATTAATCACAGTTACTTAAAACCCGATGCTGTTGCCGCCATCTACAGGCAGCACTATGCCAGTTATAAATTTGGCAGCATCGCTTGCTAAATAAAAAGCCGCGTTGCCAATATCTTCCGGCTGCCCCATAATACCCATGGGCGTCCTACCAAAAACTTTTGCCTTTCTTTCAGGGTCATTATTCAACGCTGCTTCCGTCATGGCAGAAAATATAAAGCCTGGGGCTATAGCATTTATACGTATGCCTTTAGGTGATAGCTCTACTGCCATTGCCCGTGTCATGCCTTCGATGGCTGTTTTGCTGGCACTATACGCAATTACTTTTGGCAAGCCATATTGTGCTGCCATTGAACTGATGTTGATGATGCAGCCAGCTTCTTTTAAAAGCATGTGTTTTACTACTTCGCGGCTCATGGCAAATACAGCGGTTACATTGGTGGTCAGCACTGCCTGGAACTCTTCATCGGTAACAGCTATAAAATCTTTTTTTATATTGATGCCGGCATTGTTTACCAGTATATCTATTTTACCAAACCGGCCAAGTACATTTTGTACAAAAGGCGGGATACTTTTTAAGTCGCTAACATCGCACGGCAGTGCAAAACATAATTCTCCTAATTGCTCTTTTGTAGCCTGTAATTTTTCAACATTCCGCCCGGCAATTATTGTGGTAATATTGTTGGCCACAAATTTTTGCGCAATGGCAAAGCCTAAGCCAGATCCTCCACCTGTTACTATTGCTACTTTATTTGTATCCATCATTTATATTTATGTTGCCAGTTTATACGGTTATCATTTGTACCGTACAAAGTATCTAATCGTTATTAATTATTATTGCCCGGCGCAAACGGAAAATGCAGGCCTTTATAATAGTCCAGGGTTTTATCCGGTTGCTGGTATTGCGCAGGTATGGGCATTTTACTGACCGTTGTAAAATACAGCAGGCATGCATTGCGCCACCACACTGCTTCTTCATACTGTATGCTTAGTAACTGGCTTACCTGCCTGAACCTTTCTTTATCAATAAAACTTTCCATTGCATCCCAATCCTGCTGCATTTTTTTTACATCGGCGGCGCCAGTATAATATTTAAAGCAGAGTTCATCCCAAAGCGTCCTGCCACTTTTCATTGTGTAAATCCAGGGTACATGATGGAACCACAACAGGTATTTTTCATCGCAGGTACCAACATCAGCCCACTGCCTTTGCGCTGCCGGAAAATATTGCGCAATAGCATTGCTGCCGGTTACTGAACGGTCAAAGCCAATACCTGCAGAATCTGCTTTGTGGTAATACACAGGGTTCCATTCTGGCCGGGACTGGTCATTTATCCACGGTGCCGGGCCGTAATGGTGGCCGGTGCCCATAATATGGTGAAGCCCCAACGGGTTCATATAATCCACCAATATTTCTCTTGAGACCAGCATCATATTTTTAGTAGTAGCTATAAATTTTTCCTCATTGGTAAACGTCATCCGCAACCATTCATCAGCAATGGTATTGCTGGTTAATGTATAGTCCCAGCACAACCTTCCATAAGCATACCAGTTGGCCTGCGCAAACGGGTGGCCGCACCAGTTTATGTCGCTGCCAATATTGGCCACACCGGCCATGCCGTTTAAAATATGGTTACCCAGGCTGCCATCAATAACTTTTGCTACCGTGCTGCCCTTGCCGCTACTGTAGGTATCGCTGTTAAGCACCTCTTTATATAATGGCGCCAGGTACACTAAACTAGTTGATTGGCCGGTGTACTCCTGCGTTATTTGAAACTCCATCATCAGCGGTGTTTTTGGCATAGCGCCAAACAAAGGATGAAAAGGCTCGCGGGGCATAAAATCGATAGCGCCATTTTTTACCTGCACCATAACGTTGCTTTTAAATTTGCCATCCAGCGGTACAAAATCTTCATAAGCCTGTTTGTGCCTGTCAATGGGGTTTTGTGCGGCATATACAAAGGCCCTCCAAATTACAATACCATCATAAGGCGCAACCGCATCGGCCAGCATATCAGCACCATCCGCATGGGTACGTTTATACTCCTGCGGGCCAGGCTGCCCTTCACTATTAGCCTTTACTACAAAGCCGCCAAAATCAGGGATAATAGCATAAATTTCTTTGGCCTTTTCTTTCCACCACAACCGCACTTCTTCATTTAACGGGTCAGCAGTTTTTAAGCCGCCAATTTCTATGGGCGAGCTAAACCTTGCCGTTAAATATACTTTTATGCCATAAGGGCGAAACACATCTGCCAATGCTTTTACTTTTAATAAGTAGGGCGCTGTTAGTATAGTTGAGTTGGCATTTACGTTATTTAACACAGTGCCATTTATGCCGATGGATGCATTTGCCCGTGCATAATCAATGTAACGCTGATTGATGTAGCCGGGTAGTTTATGCCAGTCCCAAATGCTGGAACCTGCATACCCTCTTTCTACTGTGCGGTTTAAATTATCCCAATGGTCTAGCAGCCGTAATTTTAATTTGGGTTTAGAAATGATATGGAGTTTGTAAAGGTCATTTTGTGTTTGCATCAAACGGAGCAAATGAAAAACACCATAGAGCACGCCTACGTCTGTGTTGCCGGTAATTATTATTTGAGCCTTTCCATTTACCATACTGGTAATTATCGAAAAGCCTTCTTCACCAATATCTTTTATATCATTTTTTGATAAAGGGCCAGCCGTAATTGAAGCACCTATTTTACCGATAACCAAGCTGCCGTAATTTGAATTAGTGGTATTGAAAGATGGAGTTTGCCCAAGCATATTTTGCGATGCTTTTAGCAACTCTTCTTTTGCTATTTGTATGGTAGCGGAATTGCCTTGTAGGGATATTTGCTGCAAGGCGAGCCGGTAAGAAGCTAGCAGCATTTTATTTTTAATTGTTGGGTAACGCAGCCAAAGGTCGTAACCATTTTCTGCCTGCACAAAGGCTACCAACAAAATAAAAACAATGGCAAGCAGTTTCTTTTTCATGAAAACTAATAATTTTTTTCTTACGGCAATCGTATCTAAATATAGGAAGCCAAAACAACAATTATTGGATTTTACAATTAAAATTAAATGGCCAACTAAGCAATCATCTTCTTTATAAATATGGTTAGCAGTAAATTTAAATACAGCTTAAAAAATATCAGTATAAATAATTAAACTTGTTAACGGCAGCTTAATTGCAATCGGTTGCACAAACCTCGTTTAAAAAAAAGTAATTACAAAGTTTTGTTTTTTTGGGATGATCCCCTGATAATAAGGTTGTAACGTATAACCATTGTATTGGTAGCCTGCACGCTGCTTATGCCTGCAAGGTGATTGATAAGGCTAAGGCGGCTAGTAAAACTATTGCATTGATAAACGAATCCCTTACCCGCCTCGGCAAATTAATTAGGATTAGCTTATTAAATGCACAATTATATTTAACCCCTGCTTATTATTGTAGTAGAAATAATGAGCAATTTTGGCAGTTGCGTAAATCGTTATTTCTTATCTCTTGTAGTATGGTTTGCAAGGTGAAGGAAAACGGATTTATAATTCAATACTTTTGAGTTAGGGCCTTTCCGCGCCATTGGATAGGGTCGGGCTGGGATAAAGACAAACATATAAATCCTTAGGTTAATGACATTGATTTATAATTATTGAAAACATATGCAATCGGTTGCATCGTTTGATGAAAAGTTATATATTCGTTTTACGAAGCATCTTTTGCCATTTTCTATTCCTTATTAGAAAGCAAACAATTGAATTACCAAAACAATATTCAGTTTTCAATCCATCAAAAAAAATTGTGTAAAAGCCAAAGCTACTTTTTAATGGCAGCATATGGCCTAAAAGATTAATCAATTAAATATGAAACAACTTCTAGTAATCATAACCACGCTCTGCAGTTTTTCCGTAAGTGCACAATATTCAAAAACGGCAATAGATAGCATCAATAAAATTACACAGGCCGATTATGAGCAAATGCTTGGGCAGCTTGGCATTAAACCAACTGAATGCCGACCCGGCCCATCTGGCAACCCAAGCGATGCCCATGCTGCCAACAGGCTTGAAGAAAAAGTAAACCAGTATACATTGCCAGACCCATTAATATTGAAGGATGGCAAAAAAATTACTACTGCAAGTGAATGGTGGAGCAAACGAAGGCCAGAAATTGTAGCAGATTTTGAAGAAACTATTTATGGGATTGTACCCAAGAATATACCGCCTATAAAATGGGACATTGTTTCCGTAAAAGATACCATGATCGGCAATTACAAAGCCAAAGAAAAAATACTAAACGGCGTTGTTGATAACTCCTCTTACCCTAATATAAAAGTGCAGGTTAGCCTGCAGGTTATTACGCCGGCAGATGCCACCAGCGCAGTACCCGTTGTATTGGAGTTTGGCTTTTTTCATCCATTCGGCAATGCAGAACCTATCAAAGCCATTGGTATTATTTCTGCAGGCGAGCCTACATGGAAAGAACAATTATTATCACGGGGATGGGGGTATAGCATTATAGAGCCCAACAGTGTACAGGCCGATAACGGAGCAGGGTTACGCAGTGGCATAATTGGCCTGGTAAATAAAGGCCAGCCTCGTAAGCCAGCCGACTGGGGCGCATTGCGTGCCTGGGCATGGGGAGCAAGCAAAGCCATGGATTATTTTGAGACGGACAAGGAGGTAGATGCAAAACGAATAGCCGTTGAAGGGATTTCCCGTTATGGAAAAGCGGCTGTTGTGGCCATGGCCTACGACCCTCGTTTTTCATTGGGCTTCATCGGCTCTTCAGGCGCAGGAGGAACTAAAATTTTAAGGAGGGTGTTTGGCGAACAAGTCGAAAACCTTGCCTCCTCTGGCGAGTACCATTGGTTTTGCGGTAATTTTATACAATATGCCAGCAAGCTTACGCCGGATGACTTGCCTGTTGACGCACATGAACTGGTAGCTTTATGTGCGCCAAGGCCCATCT
Organism: Ferruginibacter sp.; assembly: GCA_025351645.1. Classification (GTDB taxonomy): domain Bacteria; phylum Bacteroidota; class Bacteroidia; order Chitinophagales; family Chitinophagaceae; genus Ferruginibacter. The sequence continues at coordinate 26,068 of JANXVN010000057.1, read as the reverse complement.
TTATTAGTGTTGGTTCGCCGCAGGTAGAAGGGCAATGGATAGATGCGAAAGGCGTATTTTTAGGCGGCGCTAATGCAGGCCCTGTCTATCGTTTATTAGGCAAAAAAGATTTAGGCACTATGGAGTTTCCTACAATTGGGATGCCCCTGGTGGAAAACGAAATTGCTTTCAGGCAACATGCGGGCGGGCATAGCACGGGCCCTAACTGGAGCACCTGGATTGCCTGGGCTTGCAGGTACTGGGGAGCGGGCAAGTATTATTGATATGGCTGCAGGGCCTACGGTTAAACTTATAACCTATGCCGTTACGGCAACTTTTGAAATTTTTAGCAGGAAGATTTTTCTATCATAAAATAAAATATAGTTAAACGCCGACTTTGGCAAACTATATTTAACACTAAAATTAAGGCCATGAAAGTATTGTGTTTGTTTATTGCATTGGGTTTTTATGTGTACACTAGTGGCCAGGCTACCCAGGCGTGGAATGGCAAAAAATGTACTGTGGTACTAACTTATGATGATGCCATTGACCAGCAGTTGGATAATGCCGTGCCGCTGCTTGATTCGTTAGGGTTAAAAGCTACTTTTTATATCACGGCTTTTTCTCCTTCTGTACAAAAAAGGCTGGATGAATGGAAAAAACTAGCCAGTAAAGGCTATGAACTTGGCAACCATACTTTGTACCATCCCTGCACAGGCGGCATCGGACGAGAATGGGTAAGCAAAGACTATGACCTACATAATTATACAGTAAAGCGCATGGTAGATGAGACAAGGATGACCAATGTTTTTCTACAAGCCTTAGATGGAAAAACCACCCGCACATTTGCTTATACCTGTGGCGACATGAAGATTGGCGACTCCTCTTTTATGGACGGCATGAAGAAAGACTTTGTGGCAGCAAGGGCCGTCAACAACCAAATGCATACAATAAAAGATGTGGATTTATATGCAATAGATTGTTATGTGGTAGACAGTAATACCGCACTTCAAATGAAAGGATGGGTACAAAAAGCAATGGAAACCAATTCGCTATTGGTAATACTATTTCATGGCGTAGGTGGCGGCAATTCGCTTAATATTACGGTGCCGGAGCATAGGGCTTTCCTTAATTACTTACAACAAAACCAAAAAGATATTTGGATAGCGCCAATGCTTGAAGTTGCCCAGCATGTTAAAGACTGGCAGGGGCGCAAATAACATGGAACATCCAACTAAACTGATACTTGCCGTTTACTTTTTTTATATTAAAAACATTTATTAGCAGCCTATTGCTTTTCATTAGTAACTAAAAAAGTAATTGGCTGCCTTCTATAAGCGTTTACACTTTTTCCGTTTTGCATGGCTGGCAGCCATTTAGGCCCCTTCTTAATTATCCTTATCACTTCTTTTTCCATACCATGCCCGTAATCGGTTTCAGCTTCAACAGCTGTTATTTTTCCATCAGTAGATACAATGAACCTTACTATTACCTTATACTCGCCCGCTGGCGCTCCATTTTTTACCGGCACATTTGCCTTTAGGTTTTGCTGAAGGTATAAGCGCCATGCGTCAGCACCGCCCGGAAACGCAGCTTCTATTTCTACCTTCTCATATACTTTTCCATCAGTTGCAATTGTGGTATTTTGTTTGCCGGCAACACTATCTTTTTGGCAAAAACTATTATTTAAAAAGAAGAAAGTACACAGTGTACATAAAAATATTTTTTGCATGTAAAATGGTTTTTGGCAAAATGATTGCACGTGGCTTGCAATTTTAAAAATAGGCAAATTTTTGCCATAGTTGAAAAATAGCTCTTGCTACCTACGCTGTTTTTTTACGGGCTAGCTGATAAATATATTGCCTTTTTTATCATTAAGCCAATAGTATCCCTGTTTTTTATCTCACCGCCAACTCCTCAAAAAAGATGGGGCTTAGGCCCTTTATGATAGCAACGCCTTAAAGTAACGGCATTAAACGGTCACTTATTTTCTTTCACAATTATAAGATTAGGTAGGTTTAATGCAAGTGGCCATGTTGTAGCTATAACACTACAAAATAAAATCATGTTGTAGGTAAAATCAGCTTATACTTATTTTGTAAAGCATAGGATTAAATGCTGATGGCCTAATATATCTATTGCATTTTCCTAATCATATTTTGCAATTTCCTGTTAGGCAATTAAATGGCTTAGTTATCCTACTACATTCAATGTAGTAATTATTCTAATATGGCTTAGAAGACCATCCAAAAATTTTGTTTTACCTGTATTTCTGTTGCTGAATATTGGTGATGCAAAACGATTATTTTATTTTTAAGTATACATTTTAAATAAAATAATCCCAATGAGAAAAGCAGATTTAATACTCGACATTTCAAAGAAAACAGGCATCTCAAAAATTGATGTAATGGTAACACTGGAAAACTTTTTTACTGAGATAAAGGATTCCCTTACTAACGGAGAAAACATATACGTGCGTGGCTTTGGCAGCTTTATTGTTAAAAAAAGAAATGCTACTATAGGCCGTAATGTAAAAAAGAATACCATTGTGCATGTGCCCGAAAGGCTGGTACCTTTTTTTAAGCCAGCAAAAGAATTTATGCTGGCAGTACGTAATGAAAACCACTTTGCCAATAAGGAAAAGCTAGCAAGCCCAATCCCTATTATGTAATAAATTTACAGGTGTTTAATTGTCGCTATGCCTAATGCTTATACCTGCCATTTGTTTATACATAAATACAGGCTTGGCTTAGGCATAGCTTTTTACTTATTCCTGCTCAATTTGCCATAAGCTGCATTGTAATCTTTGCCAGTGATATTATTTGGCGTGTGTTTAGTGCTTAGTACAAAGGCTAAAATTTACTATCGGCAGAAACGATTGTATAATTACCATCTTAATAAATTGCGGTTTGCCAAAAAACCTTTTTATTTGTAGAATGCGTTATTCTACTATATTATCATTTACATTAGTTAGCTTTTTAATGCCTGTTTGTGTAAAGGCACAAGGGTTAAAAATAGATACCACTGCATTTTATGGCAATGCTGGTTACCGTGTTACCTGCAGCAATAAAAAAGAAGATGTAAACGAAGTAACCATCTCGCCCAAAAAATTTAAAAATAGTGTAAGGGATGTTTCCTTTAATGTAAAAGGCAGGCTAACCAAAATTTTGGTAGATGATTTAAATGATGATGGGTTCCCCGATTTATTGTTGTGTGTTTACACAGGTACCAAATTTGAGAAAGGTACTATTGTGGGTATTTATTCAAGCGATGCGGCTATAATGCCTGCTTCCTTCCCCGATATTTATGATGATCCAAAAATAAGGGAAGGGTACAAAGGGCATGATGAATTTACCATTGTTGTAGGCTCGCTATTGCGCAGTTTCCCTATTTATAAACCTGAAGATACAGATACTGCCACCGGCGGTACAAAGGTTATACAATATAAAATAATCCCTAATGCGGATAAAAGGATGGTATTTAAGGTTTTACGGTCGTACGTAAAATAATTAAATAATAAGTAACGCAATCACAGTATCCAGGCTATTACGTACCAATAAAACCTGCTCTGTAAACAGATATCCCTATTGATGCAGCTAAGCAATATATTTGTATTCATTTATGGCGGTACAAAAAATTAGCATACAACAATTTCTACAAATGGCACCTGCTTGCCTTGTGCTGGATGTACGCAGCCCTGGCGAGTTTGCCCATGCCCATATTCCCAATGCCATTAGCCTGCCCTTGTTTTCTGATGAAGAAAGAAAAGTAGTGGGTACAGCGTACAAACAAGAAAGCCGGGAAAAAGCTATTAAGGCCGGGCTACACTATTTTGGCCCCAAAATGGCCGCAATGGTGGAACAGGTAGAACAAATTATAGCCAGTAAAAAAATAGCTGCATCCCCGAAAAATAACCAGGGCTTTATTACCAGCAACCCACAAACAATAGTGGTACATTGCTGGCGTGGCGGTATGCGCAGCGCAGGCGTGGCATGGCTTTTAGACCTTTACGGTTTTAATGTATTTACCATTACCGGCGGCTATAAAACATTTAGGAAATGGGTTTTACAGCAATTTGAAAAGCAGTACGACCTTAAAGTAATAGGCGGCTATACCGGAAGTGGAAAAACACCATTGCTACATCAATTACAACAAACAGGTGCAATAATTGTAGACCTGGAAGGCCTTGCAGCCCACAAAGGCTCAGCGTTTGGAGACTTGGGCGAGCCCCCCCAGCCATCGCAGGAAATGTTTGAGAACCTGCTTGCGGTAACGCTTGAACCAATCAGCAACAAATGTATTTGGCTGGAAGATGAAAGCCAACGAATAGGTAGCGTGCAGATACCTAATACCCTTTATCAAAACAAACAATCCGCAGCGGTATATTTTATTGATATCCCGTTTGATGAAAGGTTGAAATATATTACGGCAGGTTATGGCAAGTTTCCAAAAGACAGGTTGATTTCCGCCATTGTGCGCATTAAAAAAAGGTTAGGTGGACTAGAAACAAAAACAGCCATTAATTATTTATTGGAAGATGATATAACCAATTGCTTTGCCGTACTATTGAAATATTATGATAAGTGGTATTTAAAAGGCTTGCACAAAAGAGATAATTTAACCGAGCTCTTAAATAATATACCTTGTAAAAAAGTTGATGCAGCAGCAAATGTAGCGGCGTTAAATAAGCTGTGTTAAAAATTAAGAATTAAAAATTTATGCCATTGTGGTAAACTTGTATCAGTGGATTGTCCTTTTTTCCATCGAAAAATTTGGGTGATAAATTAAATGTAAGATTGCAAAGCGTTCCATAAGAGCGCCTTGCGCCATACTGATGTTAACACTAAACGTTGCGATGGAACATCATAACTTTAATGTAAATGTTGCTAGCCACAAAATGTTCCCATGGAAATATTGGCACCTTAACTTAACGGCAATGATGTTTGTATTAAAACAAAAATGTTCAATTGTCACCAAAATCTTTTTATCTCTTTTATAATAATCACCGATAAAAAATAACATGCCAACAGATTTTATCAATAATGACTTATCAAGCATAAAGCTTACTCAATACTCTCATGGGGCGGGTTGCGGCTGCAAAATATCGCCCAAAGTCTTAGACCAGATTTTAAGCACCAGCCTTGCCATGCCAGACAATGATAAACTGATTGTTGGCAACCATAGTAAAGACGATGCAGCAGTATATGATATGGGCAATGGTACTGCATTAATATCTACCACGGATTTTTTTATGCCCATTGTTGATGACCCTTACAATTTCGGGCGCATAGCAAGTGCCAATGCCATTAGCGATGTGTATGCCATGGGCGGCAAGCCAATACTTGCTATTGCCATACTTGGCTGGCCAATAAACAAGCTGCCACCAGAAGTAGCACAACGGGTAATTGAAGGCAGCCGAAGCATTTGCAAAGAAGCAGGCATCCCACTCGCAGGCGGGCATAGCATCGATTCGCCGGAACCTATCTTTGGCTTGGCTGTAAACGGTATAGTGCCTATTAAAAATATCAAGCAAAACAATACCGCACAGCAAGGCGATATTCTTTTTCTTACAAAGAAACTTGGTGTTGGCATATTAACCACTGCAGAAAAAAAAGGGCTGCTTAAAGAAGGGCATAAACAATTGGCTGCCTTGCAAATGATGGAACTAAATAAAGCAGGCGAAATGTTGGGGCAAATAAATAAAGTTCACGCCATGACAGATGTTACCGGCTTCGGCTTGCTAGGCCACCTTACAGAAATGGCGGAAGGCAGCGGGTTAAGCGCTGTAATAAATTTTAATAAAATCCCATTTATCACAGACAGCTTAAAATATTATATCGACAATAAATCAATACCCGGCGGCACCGATAGGAACTGGGATAGTTATGGCCATAAAATTTCTTTCGCCCCCGATGTAAATATCGACTACGCAAAAGCTATTTTGGCAGATCCACAAACAAGTGGCGGCTTACTGATAGCAGTTGCCCCACAGGCAGCAGACGAAGTAAAAGAATTACTTTTATCTTATCAGCTTTATTCGGAAACAATTGGTGTTATGGTTGCACAAAAAGAAATTGTAGTGCATGTGCAAAACGGATAAAATAATTTAGGCGCCGGTTTATAAACCTATACCAATGCCATTAAGTTAAGTGGTTTTCGCCCCGAAGGGTTACGCCCCCATCCCCTTTGGAGAGGGGCTGGGGTGAGGCAAAAAGTAGTACAACCTTTAACTTAACGCCATAGCAATATCAATTAAAATGTACTCCCCGCCAACCTGTATAAAAAAATAAATGGCTCCAATAATTAACCGCTACTTCATCATCAACAAGCCTTACCAAATGGTATCGCAATTTGTAAGCTCAGAAAAAGTACGGCTACTGGGCGAATTGGATTTTATATTTCCCGAAGGCACCCATGCCATAGGCCGGCTAGATAATAATAGCGAAGGCCTGCTAATACTAACTACCGATAAACGGATAACCAAACTGCTATTTGAAAGTGATGCAAAGCATAAACGGACTTACCTGGTACAAGCTGAAAAAATAATGAATAAAGAAAGCCTGCAGCAATTGCGCAATGGTGTGGCCATATGCATCAACAATAAACCCTACACTACCCTGCCCTGCGAAGTAACTGTTGTGCAAAAGCCGCCCGATCTTTTCAGCCACTTGCGGGAGTTTAAAGATTACCTGCCACAAACATGGCTGCACATTACACTAACCGAAGGCAAATTTCACCAGATTAAAAAAATGCTGGCTGGCGTGGGGCACGATTGCAAAAGGCTTATACGCATAGCTATTGAAGATTTGGAGCTGGGTAACCTTCAACCAGGCGAAGTGCAGGAAATGCAGGCAGCAACTTTTTTTAAATTGCTGCTGCTGGAAAATGAAGCATGAAAAATATGGAATTATACCTTTTAAACCTACAAAAAACTTCCTTTTATCAGGCTATGCAAGTGGCTCTATTCTATTAGGTGTAACTATTGCAATTTATTTATATTATACTCAACTAGCCTTATCATTTGTATTTTTTATTAACCCAATGCCTGCAGAAAAGAACACAGCACCAAGTACGCCGGAAAAAATAATAGCCTTTACATTTTTTGCACTACCGCCTCCATTCATAAAACTTATGCCGGCGTAAATAAGGCCGGCAACGCCTAATAAAGTTAAAATAATACCGAGTATACGTTTTTCCATTTTTTATTTACAAGATATGCTGAAATGTATATGTTACAAATTATTATGTCTATAAACATTATAGGGTGCAGGTGCTTAGCCATTATCCACAACATGAAAATGTAAATATTATCCGCCCTTCAACAATCCTTCTTAAAACTAAAAGCAAAAACCTCAACCTTTAGTCTTGCAATGTTATATATATATCCAAACAACCTATCTGCAGCGCTATTTTTTTAAAAAAATATTCATAAAACCATAGCATTTATTATTTTGTAATTTTTTGCTATTGATTGTGTGGATCTAAAAAAGAAACAAGTGTAGATAATTTTATTTAGGTGGCTGCTAAAACTTACAGCACTAAAACAGTATCTCGCACGCTGGCAAATCATTTACTTTTTTAGCCTTTCAATTATTAAGGAAGAGAAGCTTTCCACGCCAGTCCTTATACACGCTTCATCCACTTTAAAATTGGGGGCATGGTTCATTGCTATCATTCCCTTTTCAATATTGGAGCCTCCAAAAAAGAAAAATACACCAGGTATCTTTTGTTGGAAATAGGCAAAGTCATCATTAAAAAACGGTGCCTGGCCATAGTCAGCAACTACATAACCTTTGCCATAAATGTTGTTCAATGTTTTTACTGCAATGCCCGTTAAGCTTTTATTATTGATAACTGTGGGGTTTGCCTGTGTAAATGAAATGGATAGCAGCTTATCTTTATAATTATTGGCTGCTATTAATTGATCAATTGCAGGGATGATGTTTTTCAATTTAGCAGAGTCCGTCTCATATAAATAAGCCTCCAAAAATAGTTCTCCATTTTTATGGTAGATGGTAAATTTTTCGTCCATTATCAGGTAATCTGTAAAAATAGTATTGGGGTTTGAAAGCCCAATTTGCGAGTCTGAAATATTTTGTATTTCCCAGGGCTTGCTACCGGTTTTGGCACGGGATAATAGCATATAGATATTTTTAGATAGTTCATTTGCTTGTTCCTTTGTCAACTCATCTTTAAGCCTTATCTGTACTTTTTTTTGCCATGCGAATAATTCATCCGGCCTCACCATTATTTGCCCTGCAGGCAATGCTGTTACGTGTAGCCCATAAATTTCATCAGGTTTTATTTTGGCAAGCAAGCCATTGCCTATCATCTTTTTTGCCCCAATAAAAGTTTCTTCTTCAGGTTGAAAAATAAAGTACACCGTTCCATGTAAAGAGGCTTTATGTTTTGCAAGCACTTCCGCTATTCCCAATGCAATGGCCATGTGCACATCGTGGCCGCAACCATGCTGAACGCCATTTATGGTAGATTTAAAATCAACCTCATCAGGGAAGCTATTTGGAAGCGCATCCATTTCGGCCCGCCAGGCTATTTTTTTACCCTTTTTGCCTCCCTTTAAAATGCCTGTAACACTGTGGCCATAAATGCTTGTATCAACTTCAAGCCCCAGCCCAAGTAAATATTGAGCTATCTTTTGTTGTGTGCGTATTTCCTTTCTGGCTAATTCAGGGTTTGCGTGAAAGTCTCTCCTGATGCCAACAAGCTTATTAAAAATGCTATCAGTTTCCTTTTTGATAGAGGCACGGATTACAGCTCCGTTTGTGTTTTGCTGGCAAGTAGCTTTTTGTTGGCAGGCAACAACATTTACCAGTAACAGGCATAATAAGTACTGTATTTTCATTTTTTATTTTTACCCAACTAGTGGTTTTCTGAAGATTATTGGCAATGCTGCCAACGTTTATAAAATATTTTAAGTTTAAAGAATAAGAAGGCTATTAATTTTGGTAGGCTTAATCGTACAAAGCCGTAAAGCTTATTCCGTCCGCATACTTTTTACCGGGTTGGCCAACGCATTTTTTATGGCCAGGTAACTTACCGTTGCAATTGTTAATTAAAGAACCTTTTCTTGCACCTATCACTTTTTGTATCCGTACTTCCTTTGCCCGTTTCATTTAGTTTAAGGGAAATTATAGCACTGCCATTACTCTAGTGGAGCAGCCCGTTTGTAGCAATAGCATACCGGTAAAACAACAATTTTAAATTTACCATTAAGCACTACCCTCCTTTTGCCTGGCTAGCCCTTCATTCCGTTTATCGCTTAAATATTTCCTTACGGGGATATCGTAAAATACCATCACCAGGTATGCTGCCCCAACCAGCAATATCAGCCCTGCTATGATTATAAAAGCCAGTTGCATTGTGCCCGGCTTATGCCTGAGGTAATAGTTGCCAAACATCCATAACACGGCATAATGCGTCATGTACAATGGGTAAGATATCTTTCCCGAAAAAAGACAAGCCTTTTTTAAGTCCCGTGTTAAAGTAGCCCCTGCGCCCAAAGCTATCAGAAAGGGAAAGTAAAACAGTACTACCAAAGGTTCGGATAACCAGTTAAATTTTGAAGATGGCATTACAAAGGCAAGCAACAGTAAAATGGCTATACCAAAAAATCCCAGCTTGTTTTTAATGATCCAGTTGCAACGGTAAATAAGCAGCCCTGCTAAAAACGAATAGGCTATCCGGGCGCCTCCGTCCCAAAAGGTTGGGCCACTCCAGCCGCCTAATAAATTACCCGAACGGTAAGCCACCAGGCAAATAGCTATGCCCGAAATTATTGTTATCAGCAGCAGAAAGCCTCGCCGGGTTTTATAAAGCATAAATGCGTAAACTATATTGGCAACATATTCCCAAAACAATGACCAGGCTGGCGCATTAAAGCTAAACAGGTTAAAACTACGGTCGGCTATTGCAGGCATGGGAATAAGCAGTAACGAGGAAACAAACGCAAGGATAATTTTACCAGTACTGTACAATTCGGGATGACCGCCAAATGGGTCAAACAAAAATGCCAGCAAGCCAAATACCGACCCTGCTATAACCAGCGGGTGAAGCCTGATGGCCCTTGATTTAAAAAATTCAAGGACGCCCATTTTTGCTATACGGCCGTCATAGGCATAACCGATAACAAACCCCGAAAGGCAGAAGAAGAAATCGACAGCTAAAAACCCATGCCCGATAAAGTTTTTGGAGGGATTGTAAACCCATTCCATAAAATGAAATGTTACAATGGCCAAGGCGGCAATTCCCCTTAATCCGTCGAGTATTTCAAAATGCTGTTTTGTTTGCAGTATTGCTACAGTGGTTTTATCTGTATCCATTAAATGTATGTGCTTTCAGTTTTAATTTATGTACCAATAACCGCTAATATGCTGTTGCAAAAGGTTAATCTAAATTGATGGCCCTCTCAAATGTATAGCTTATTATTAGTTAAGGGGCATAGCAATAAAAGAGAGGAATATGTTACAATAATTTATACAAAATATTACATACCAAATCTAATCAATATCCAACTCCATCCTAATATCGGCGGTTAAAAATGGGCTGTCAGTTACTTCCACATGCTTAAACCCATACTTACTATATAAACCAATAGCAGCCTGCAACTGGCTGTTAGAAAACAATAGTATCTTTTTTGCTCCGAGTACCTTTGCCTTTTCAATACATTTTTCTATTAACAGCCTGCTAATGCCTCTTCCCTGCCACAATGGGCTTACAGCCATTTTAGCAAGTTCAAAAACTCCCTCATGCTCGTGTATCAATGCGGCAGTCCCAATTATTGTATTTTCAATTTGGGCAAGATAAATAGCACCCCCTGTATCAATCACCGTGCTCCGTGGGTTATCAAGTACAATAAGGTCTGCAGCTTCTGTTAAGTTATATTTATCCAGCCATTGCAGGTTTAATTTTTTAAAATCAGCAGCATATTTATCGTTGTAGTCAATTACTTCAATCATATTGTTATGGGCAGTTTTATGCACCTTTTATTTGGTAAAAGAAAAAGCCTGTTATTCAAATTCATCTGGCAGGCCTACGTTTACTTGCATTAGTGGTTTACACTATACTGCAAAAATAATTGAACCAAAGGAAACTAGTTTTATTAAGTAAGTACGTCTTTTACACGGGCTATTGTTACCATCTTTTTACACAGGCTTGCTTTAAGTCTTATCATTTTAACAAGCTCCTCATAACAAAATCAACCGGCGTAAAATAATTTATCAACTATCCATCCATTCCTCATTTTAGCTTTATACAGCCAGTATCCATCTACCAATTAAAAAGCAAGCATATCATTAATAAATTGCCCAGCCCTTCTTGCTATACCCTTACTTCAAATAAAATACCAGGTGTATATTTTTTATAGATGGTATACAAGCAGCATTCAACCAACCCAAATAGCCAGTAAACCCGATAAACCGGTCACCACAGCTATTGAAGTAAAATAAAGATAATAATATAGAAGAAATTTTACAAAGGATAGCGTGATTGTATTACAATTAAAATGTGTAAAATATTCACTTTTGCCTTATTAAAAATTATAAATAAATTATTTGCACTTCATTATGATTGATGCCAGTAAATACTGCGCAAAAAGGTTTAATTACGAGGATGCCCCGTAAGTATTTAGTTTACTGCCGGCGATAATAAATTACCAACCCTTTCATAAAATAAGGCATCTTTTTCTTGTACCTAAAAATTATTAAAATGAAAAAATTATTACCCTTTATTACTATTTGTATCCTGTCATTAACCAGTTATGGGGCAAACCCTTAATCATCTGGATTTGATAATAGTTTAGGTGCTGTTACATTGCTGTTAACCAAAAAATCAACATGAATTATGCATTTGGCCAGAATGTAACCTACCCATAGCCCCCAATACGGTTGAATGGACGATTAGCCTACCTGCAAATTTTTCGGTACCGGGAGCAGCTATAACAATGCCTCCACTGTATTATGAGTTTTCCAGGACAATCATTGCTGGTGTTACTATTATTAAAATAAGGAATGGCAGCACAATACCAGCACACACAATAAGTAACCAGCAAAATTACCGGATAGTGGTTTATCAGTTACTTGCCACCATAGTGGGAACGGGGCACATGACAGGCATAGATTCCTTGCTTCCTGGAAATACATCGGGCAATGGGAATATTTTGGATGATTCAACAGGCGAGCCCCTTCATGTTGTTAATGGCGTATCAGTAGCCGGTAACATATGGAACGACCTGAATGCTAATTCCATTATAGACGGCAGCAGCCCTGCAGAGGCCAATGTAAATGGCACTGGCGCAGGTGCAGGTATACTTACAAGCGCGCCTTTATATGTAAACCTTGCCGACCCAATATTTGATAGTATCATTGCTTCAGTACCAGTACAAGCAGATGGATTTTACCTTATAGATGGTGTACTGCCCAACCAAACTGGGCTGGTACTACAGATATCTTCCACAGCAGGAGTAATTGGCGATCCGTTACCGGCATCAACTACCCCTGCCGGCTGGGTAAATACAGGTTATAATGCAGGCCTGGCAATACTGCCACGCAAGCCCCCGCTACCCCGGATATAATAGCATTAAAGCTATACAATGCATACACAAATTCAGTACAAGAAGAATTAGGCGCTTGTTATTGTAACCGGTAAACAATTTTAACCGGTAAAAGGTGTGTGCTTAAAACTTTAAAACAAGGCGTTACCTGAATTTAAGTAAAAGATTGACTTCTGCATAATCAAGGGTATTACTTATATGGTTTTTAGTAAAAGCATCTTACACAAAAATATGCTGTATAAGATGCTTCACAGTTGCTATTGAACAAATAAAAATAAGTACGGTCAACTCAGTATAGCGCCCTACTGAAGACAATATTTTTTAAAATTTTATTGTTTACTAATTTACTTTTATAATTCAGAATTTAAATTTCAGCAAATATTTCAGGTCTTCCATTCTGTCTTGGAATGGAACGAAAAAGGTTTCAACAGCTTTTTCAAAAGTTGCATAGCCGACGAAATATTTATTTTTCATTTATTCTTTTTAAAGTACCTCCATAATCTTTCTATCAGGTTTAAATTTGGGCTGTATGGGGGAAGGTAAATGAGTTCAATATAATACAATAAATATGGCACCAATCCCAAAGAGCAGGTAACCTAGTCCGCTAATACCAAGGATGGTAACTGAGAAAAGGAATAAGGTGCTAATAGTAAAAAGAACAGAAAAAATATAAAAATAGTTTTGACTGTAACCGTAACATATTAATTTCCAATATTCTGCATCATAATAATTGTAAGATTAACGATTTTGTCAATCGGGCACGTTACTTTAAATTTTCAATGCAGTTAAGTTACCCCATTTTGGTATTCTTATAATTTATATATCAATGCCGTTAAGTTAGAGATTTATATGTTTGTTTTTAAATCACCCTAACCCTCTTCAAAGGAGATGAAAGGCCTTTAACTTAACGGCATTCCTTCCTTTTTTTACAAATAATTTTGCGGTTAACTTCTGATAGTTATTCTTCGAATACCAAACGCCAAAACAAACTTCGTAGATAAATTATGTAAAGGGCAACCTTGGTTATTTATACAGCTGTTTTAATGCTTCCATGCTGTCTTTTAAATTTCCCGAAGCTTCATCAAATAAAATGTCTTTTGTTTTTTTGCCAGCCTTGTTATCGCCTGATTTTTTTATGATGGCCTGTATGGAGCCAAGTTCGTCGAAAAAAGGGGCAATGCCTTGTTCGTATGCAGGTTCCGTTTCAATTCGTCTTAACAAGCCTTCATAAGCATCAAGGATGTTATAAATTTCTTTCACATTATCGGCAGAGTGGCGCCGTGGTATGCGATCAAATAATTCGTTTAACTGTATTAAAATATCATTCATGCCTAAACGCTCCATTGTTATTGTTGCAACCAAATGTAAGCTAATGCACTTAAATTATTTTACCTCTTTGTAATTTTTTAATTTGCCAATGGCAAGTCGCCTACGGCTGCAATACTTAATTTTAGGTTTGTTTACGTAATACGCTGCCATTCAGTACCCCAATATGATAATGGATACTTTTATGTGCCCATACAATATCACTTTTTAAGTTTTAGGTTAATCAAATAAAATTCTACACCGACAGCTTTGAAAGCACGCATTTTTCTAGTTCCTGTAAAAAAAAATTGGCTAATTATTTACTGTATAATTTACCTTCTCTCATTATAAATTAGCATTATTACCTGATACGGAAGCAATACGAAGGGAGGACATTTAATGCAAGGATCAAAAAGGTTTTGAGTGATTACCGGAATGAGTTTTTATTCTTGGTATTAATTATAGATACAGCTAATGCCATAATTGTTCGGTAATATCTCTTAAAAGAATTTCAAAAAAATTATGCAGAAGATTAGGTGAAAGGCCAGGCGCAAAAAATAAAGATTGTACAAGAATATATCTATCTGGGTATGATTATCCCCTATTAAGGGAAATTATTTTCATCATCTGGCATTGATAATAATTGGATTTATTTTACTTACTTATGGTATAATATTTGAACTTATTAAAAAAATAAATTTATATATATATGACACACAAACATCACGAAGAAGCTGCCAAACATCATGAAGAAGCTGCTAAACACCACAAAATGGCTCACACTCATCATGTAGCTGGCGAAGATGAAAAGTCATCTCATCATGCTCATGCAGCAAGGGGGCATAATGCTATTGCTCACGAGCATGCTCAGGAAGCTTCAAAAAAGCATTCTGAAAAACATCCTTAAAGTAAAAACAACTTTAAAAGAACCACCACTTTGGTGGTTTTTTTATGCTATTTTTATACTTTATTGTTTAATGCAATGCGAGATGTGGCGTCCTGGTTTTTTTATGATTCTATTGAAAAATTGCCACTGTGTGCAAAACAATTATCTATTTTTTAAAGAATGCTTAAATGTTTTAGGGTATAAAATACAGTAAGTATTAATGTTAGAAAGCCATTAAATTATGGATTTTAGTGTTTACCTTAATCTCACCCTAAACCTCACCAAAAGATGGGGAAAGCCTTAACTTAATGGCATTGATTTATTATGATACTTTAAAACCGTTAAGTTATATATATGTACAATTTTGTTAAGCCATTATGCTTTAAAATAAATGTATTATTTTGCAGTATTGCGATAAAATATACTTATATTTTTTATATTTAGCCTTACCTATTAAGTAAAATAATTTGCTTCTGAAAAAATTAAAAAATTTAATTTTTTACCATGCATAAACAAAAAAATTCTGCGCAAGATCTGCTGCCCGGAGGTGGAGATATGGGTTCACTTACACGCAGTTTTGATTGGTCGCAAACAAATCTTGGCCCTTTAGAAAAATGGCCCAAGAGCCTTCAATGTATACTTCGATTATTATTGGCATCTGTGCAGCCTATGTTTGTTTGGTGGGGAACTGACCTTATCCAATTTTATAATGACGCATACTGCCAATTACTTGGCGATAATGGAAAACATCCGCTGGCACTTGGCCAAAAAGGAAAGGATTGCTGGCAAGAAATATGGCCAATCATCCACCCACTTATTTTAAAAGTCTTTTCCGGCGTTGCTACTTCTAATGAAAATCAGTTAATCCCCATTTTTAGGAATGGTAAATTAGAACAAGTAGATTGGACAGTTGCTTACACTCCCATACATAATGATGACGGTATAATAAATGGTGTTTTTGTTACTTGTAACGAAACAACAAAAAAAGTTATTAGTCAACAATGGCTTACCAGGCAGTATAGCCTCATTTTATTGCATGCCCCTGTAGCAATTTGTATATTCAAGGGCAAAGACTATATTATTGAATCTGCCAATGAAAAAATGCTGGAATTTTGGGGAAAAACATCGATGGAGGAAGTAATAGGCTTACCGGTTTTTACGGCTCTGCCAGAAACCGCTGACCAAGGATTTAAAGAATTATTAGACCAGGTATGTGAAACAGGCATTCCCTTTATATCGCAGGAACATCCGTTAAAGTTAAAACGCCATAAAAAATTAAAACAGCTGTTTGTAAAATTTATTTATCAGCCCTTAAAAGATGAAATGGGCCATATCATTGGCATTATTGCTATTGCCGATGACATAACTTCTATAGTAGAAAAAAGAAATAAAACAGTTGTAAATGAATTAAAAGCCAGGATTGCCATAGCCTCCGCAGAATTAGGTACTTATGAGGTAAACTTGATAACAAATAAAGTAACCGGCAATAAGCAATTTTATAAATTGATAAATTTAGAAGGTAATTTAAAATCTGAAGATTTTATAGCGATATTATATCCCGGAGATACACCTATCAGGAAAACAGTTTTTAAAGAAGCTTTTGTATCAGGTAAACTCGCTTATGAAACCAGGATTATACATAAGGATAAAAGCCTGCACTGGCTAAAAATACACGGTAAGGTTATTTTTGATAAATTTAAAAAGCCTATCAAACTAATAGGCGTTATCGGGGATATAACGCAACAAAAAATTTATGAAGATGAAAAAAATAAATTTCTTGCTAAACAAATAATCGAAGGCCAAAGGTTGCAATTATTCGAATCGGTTATCAGCCATATTAAAGATGCAGTTATAATAATTGAAATTAAAAATAGTAGCTATTCCTCGCACAAAATTATTTATTCTAATGATGCATTGCTAACGGTTTCAGGGTTTACAAAAGATGATATAAAAAGTAAAACTTTACAAATATTTTCTGGCGTACAGACTAACAAAAATGAATGGTTAAGATTAAAAAATGCTATAGAAAATAAAGAGAGTTGTGAAATTGAAGTTATGAGCTATAAAAATAATAGAGAAATATTTTGGAATAATATGTGCATTTCTCCTGTAATTGATAGCAGTGGAAATTATACCCATTGTATTGCTGTACTGCGGGATGTTACTATACGTAAACTAAAAGATAAAGACTTAACGCTGGCCATAATCAATACACAAGAAAAAGAACGTTTTCAAATTAGTGCAGAATTACATGATAATGTAAACCAAATACTTGCCGGCACCTTACTAAGCCTTGGCATGGCGCAAGAAAAAGTTGATAGAAACCAGTTGCCACAAATTAATCAATCCATCGAATACCTTCATCTTGCCATAAAAGAAATCCGCAGGCTTTCGCATTGGCTTGCACCTATTGGGCTTGATGATAAAAATTTAGTAGAATCCTTTAACAAATTACTTCAGCTAATAAATATGAATAATCAGTTTATAATAAAATTTACACATGATAAAATAAACAACATTTACACAACCAGTAATATACAATTAAATCTTTACAGGATTTTGCAGGAACAAATTACAAATATTTTAAAACATGCTAAGGCAACTGAAATTAATATTACCCTTGAAAATAGAAAGAACTATATACGCCTGAACATACATGATAATGGGATTGGGATTAACAAACTAAATTACCTGGGGGGTATCGGCCTAAATAATATTAAAAAAAGGGTTGAATTATTGACAGGGAATTTTATGCTTAAATCTAGCCAAGGTAACGGATGTGAATTAGATATAAGAATACCGCTTAACGCAGCGGATAAGTATGAACACTTTAAATAAAGTATAAAGTTTACTGCGCTGCTTTAAATCAAAATGCCATTATATAAAATGTAACTTCTGCGGTAACAAAACTTTAAATTTATGTAGCTAACAAAAAAATTTAAGGGTACTTTAAACCAAAAAATACTGCTACTTGTTATTTGCTTTCTACCCCCTATTAAGTTTTTATGCCATTTACCTATTTCAACTAATCAAAGAGCTAGCTGCTGAAATAAATTGATAATTAAAATACAAGTTTTGGTTTACAAAAAAGAATAGTAAACAAAAAGCTGTCAACATCTTAAAACTTTTGTCATTTCTGTACTTTACAACATTTTAGCTACAACGCTTACTGCTTACTTAAGGTATTGATTATAAATAGAAAACCCGCTTTTAAAAGCGGGTTTTCTATTTATAAAAATGTAAATGATATTACCGTAAAGATAAAAAATATACTGTTTGCTCTATTTTAATCTGCTGCAACCAAACGCTAGCGTTCAACTTAACGGCATGGCACCTGTACTATTAATGTTGGTTGCCAGTACCATCTGCCTGGTAACAACCAATATCTTTGCCTGGGCCAGTTATGCCACTTGAGCCAAAGTTTGCATCAATTGGGATGTTCATTATTGGAGTAAAGGATTGGTACCCTTTTCCAATAGCAGGCGAACCGCTTTGCAAATGAAAATTATAGGCATCTACAGATGCTTGCGTTTGATAATTTGCATTTGGAAGTGGGTAATTTAAAAAAAGCGGATTGTTTTGTGCTACCAGCGATGTTCCGTCGTATTGCATACCAAATTTATACGATGCGTTTAAAAAAGTAGCCATGTTAGGTATGCCATTAGGCTGTGGAATAGTAACCACTGCCTGAGCAATATTAGTAGGCAAAAACTGGTTGGTTAATTTCACTGAATCTCCATAAAAAAAATTATACCCGTAAGCAGTCTGTGCAATAGCATCGCCTGCGTGCGGGCCTGTTGTATCTGCCAGGTAAACTTTTGCGGTAACATTATTGCCACCAGCAATCCTTACACCAAAACGGCAATTAACTACCAGGTTATTGTATACCAATGCCCTTGAATTATTTTCTACTTCTATAGAGCCACCTCTTGCACCATAAGTACCTCTGTTTCTATGCCCACCATTTACATAAGTGTTGTTGTACATAGCAATCATACACTGGGGCTGTATACCGCCATCGTTAGATGATTTTGTACCGTTGGTTGCTCCGCCAATAATAAGGTTATACGCCATGTTGCCCTGGGTACCGCCTTTTGCATTAAAACCATCGCCACCAGTGCCACCGCATTTTTCTAGTGTGTTGCGCATAATATTTACATGCCCGCCATAAAAACGTACTGCATCATCGGGGGTACCATAAATCCAGGAATCTTCAAGGATAAAGTTACCATTGGGGTTACCAAAATAAATACAATATTGGTCGCCTACAGATGGGCCAGTAAATGGTATTGTTTGAATACCTGCTCCGGCAAAATCAAGGTGTGTCCATTTTAAAACCAGTAATGGGCAAGTTTTATCACAATATATGCCAGCCCATCCACCTCCATAAGCAGAGTCGGAAGTGGCTGTTGAACTACCGGACGTTTTTACTCTTGAAGGGTCGGTAATAACAACAGGCGCATCTTTTGTACCCAAGCTTACCATTGTACCTTTCACTATAAAAGTGGAAGCATTTTTTACATTGATGGTTACGCCCTTTTGTATTAAAAGCGTATCGCCTGCGTTAATAGTTACATCGCTGGTTACGGAATAAACTTGTCCGCTTAGCATAGTGCCTTTTATAGAGCCAGACAAAGCAGAGGCTGAACTTACAGGTTGCCCTACCTGGATCTGGGGCTGAGATACAGCAGCGGTATCACTTTTTGAACAAGAAGCTACGGTGATGACAGCCATAATTGCAAGGGCTGTAACTTTTAATTGTTTCATGTTGATGGAGTTGTTTTATTTTAAAATTTAAATTTAAAGCCGATTGAATAAGAGGTGTAATAATGGTCGTTTTGTACAGTTATAAAATGGGCACTCTCTTGAAAAGGAAGCCTGTACTTTCCGCTAAAACTAGTATTGGGCTGTTTAATAATTAATTGAAAGGGAGTATTGAGCAGGTTGTTGACTTTTGCGTATAATATGTAATGCTTACCAAATTCTTTTTGTACAGAAAGGTCAAGGTTGATGGTAGGTTTTTCCCAATTATCCAGCCCGGTATATAATGAAAGAGTATTTATCCGCTCACCTGTATAAACTATGGCTACCTGTGCATCAATATGTTGCTTAGTATTTTTGTATAGAAAAGAAAAGTTGCCAATATGGCTGCTCTGGCCTTGTAATGGGCGTAGTTCTTTTACCGTAGTATTTATTGCTTGGCCAGATGCCGATTGATAATAAAAATTCTTTTTTGAATTTATTTCAGAGTGGGTAAAAGTATAATTTCCAGATACCCCGAAGTTGCCAAAGTATTTTCTAAAAACTATTTCCAATCCATAATTAGTGGCGTTGCCAAAATTATTAGGTGAAAGTATGATGCCACCAAAACCGCTTTGCGTAAAAGCATATTCAATAGGGTTGCTGATAAACTTGTAAAACCCGCCAACCATAAACTGGTCGAGCCCTTTAGCAAAAATTTCGTACCGTAAGTCTGCATTATCTATAACTGTATGCTGCAAATGCGGGTTGCCTTGTGTTTCATAACTATCGTTGGAGCTACCCCTTTCCGGAAATGCAATCAGGTCTGCAAAGGCGGGGCGAAAAATAGACCTGAAATAAGAAAACCTTACCGCCCTTTTACCATTGATAGCATATTTAGCCTGTACGCTGGGTAAAAAATCAATGTATTTTATATCGGCAGATTTACCCTCTACAGTAACTGGCAGGGAAGACATATAATTTTGGTGGGTATGCTCCATCCTTACCCCGCCCAATACTTCCGTACGTTTAGTGAAAGTATATTTTACTTGTGCATAAGCTGCACCCACATTTTCATTAAAAGTATATATGCCCGGGTTGCCAGCAGCGTTGCCTAAAGCACCATTGTAGGGTATAAAAGTAAATTTCGATGCCGGAATAGACACATACTGCTCATCGTTGGAATTAGGGTCGCTAACGGGCGTTAAAGAATAGGCATTATCATAATTATCCCGCTGCTTATGGCGGTACATACCACCAAAACCAAACAACGCATTGTGCCCTGCAATAGGTTGTTTTAAATGAAAATTAAGGTAGCCCGAAATATCCTTGTCCGTATTGCGTATCCACTCTCTGGACTGATTTCTTACAACAGGTGGCGAAATAGTAAAACTGCCATCATTTGTGTTGGGGTTTACTGCCTGGCTGGTAGAAAACTGCGCAATGTCCGGCACCTGGCGCTTGGCCCGCGAAAGCACCAACGACCAGTCTGCGGTTAAGTGCGCAGCAATGGTATTTTTACCCTGTAAAGTAGCATTGTAAATACTTTGCAGGTCACTCCTTGTTTCAGTTTTTTGAAAGATGGCATAAGAGCCAATAAAATTATCAGCTGTAGAATACCCTCCCAATAAAGAGTCACTAGTTAGCCTTACCCTTCTTTCATTTAGTTGAAGGTAGGTAGCAAAAAGGCTGATAGAATTTGCTGCATTAAAATTATAATCAATCTTTGTTTCAACACCAGAGCGGTCGATGCGTGAATTGTACTGCCGTGCATAAATATCAGAAAAGGCAGGTTGCTGCGCATGCCCCTCAACAGCTGGCGGTACCGTAGGGCTTTGCAGTAAAGTACTTGAATTACTGCCCCTGTAAGCATTTTGAAAACTACCCGAAATTATGGCGCCTAATTTATCTTTAAAAAAACGGTTGCCCAGCGTAAGGCTCGCATTTTTATTTATGGGCGGATGTTGGGCAGTAGCAACTAAATTATTATAAGGGAAGTTAGCAACCGTTGCATAAACACCAGGGCCTGTAACTTCTGATGGCGACTTTGCTTTTACTGTGCTGGTTGAAAAACTATGAAAATCCCGGTTTAAGAATAACTGGCTATAACCTGTTCCGATATTACCTTCTATCTTAAATTTATCCGGAGCATTTTTCATTACAAGGTTAATAACGCCCCCTGCAGCATCTGCCTCCATATCGGGCGTTAATGATTTTATTACTTCAATCCTATCCAGCAATTCTGCCGGAAAAATATCCAATGGCACGTATCGGTTCCTGTTATCCGGACTAGGTATTTTTACACCATTTACCAGCGTGGTGTTATATCTTTTATCCATGCCCCTAATAATGGCATATTGCCCATCGCCAGAACTTCCCCGCTCGATAGAAACACCGGAGATGCGTTGCATTACATTGGCAACTGTAATATCTGGAGAGAGGGCAATAGAATTTGCTGAAATAATATTTACAATACTATTAGCCATTTGCTCCCGATGTTTAGCAAATTCATCCGTGCCACCATTACCGATGGTTGTAACTACAACTCCAGAAAGGTTAGCGGTTTTTTGTACAAGGTAAATATTAAGTACACTTGTTGTAGAGCCATTTAAAACAATAGTAGTATCTAAGGCTACGTAACCAACATAGGATAATTGTAAAGTGTACACCCCATCTTTAAGGTTTTTATAAGCAAAGCCCCCATCCAGAGCAGAGGTTGTTTTTGTATGGGAAGGATTTAAAATAATGGTAACCCCTATTAATTGTTCGCTATTATTTTTTCCATAAACATGCCCTTTGATATTGCCCCCAAAAGAGCTGGCGCATATTGCCAATAAGCAACAACAAACAACAATAGATTTACGCAGATAAAGGAATTCTTGCATTTTTTAATATTGGCTTATTAAATAAATTAAAGCGCAAAACTATAAGCCGAAACTATCAAACTTTAGCAGGTGTCCATTAGTAACATTATGATAATGATTAGGTAATTTTAATTTAATCAAACTTCAGAAAAAACACAGAATGCAAGGTGGGATTATATGTTTTAGGCAGATTAATTGTGAGGGCGAAATATTTTATTATTATAAGGCCTAAGCGTACAACTTAAGCTATAAACAGGGTAACCTAATTATTTACATTATGGATGCAATGTTATTTTAGCGTTTTAAATGCGTAGGTGCTAAAATAATTGTAGACATTATTGCTATGCAACTTTTCCATTAATAACTTCTGCACATCCATAGGTATCAACCTGTTCGCACTATAAAAACTTTCCTTTCACGGCGGCCCGTTGTTGTATGTTTTTCACCAGCAGCGTAAGGTTTGTAGTTACAGGTATTATCAATTTATTTGCTTAGGTATTTACCACCAGGATCGAAAATACTTCCATTACTATGTTATTTTGTGGATGGTGAGGCACATCCACAGTGGCAGTATAAATTTATAAAACTTTGTTTTTATAATCCCAGGGTTTTGTTAGATTACAGTATAATTGTACTAACGACTATTAAAGCCATTTAAAATGAAAAACAAAAACACCCGTTTTATGAAGTACGTAATTCAATCAATACTTATTTTATTTGTTGCTATAATTTCTTCATGCCACACCGGCGTAACAACTGCTAAAACAGACATTAAAACAGATACCCTTACAGAAGTGCAAAAGCATTTACCCGAAAATGCATTGAAAGGACTTACCATTTCAGAAGGGCTGGAAGTGCATGCTTTTGCAACAGAGCCAATGCTTAAAAACCCTACTAATATTGATGTGGACGAGCGCGGCAGGGTTTGGGTTTGCGAGGCATATAATTACCGGCCCGATGTAAATGGAAATCCTACAAATGCTTTAGGTGACCGTATAATGATTTTGCAGGATAATGATGGAGATGGCAAGGCAGATACGGCAAAAGTATTTTACCAGGGGCCGGAACTAAATTCACCTTTGGGTATTTGTGTTTTGGGGCATACAGTAATTGTATCTCAAAGCCCCAATGTATGGGTATTTTATGATGACAATAATGATGATAAGGCTGACCGGAAAGAACTGTTGTTTACGGGCATTGGAGGTATACAGCATGATCATGGGGTACATGCTTTTACATTTGGCCCTGATGGTAAATTATATTTTAACATGGGTAATGAAGGGCATACTTTAAAAGATAAAAATGGCAAAGATGTGCTGGATCAGGATGGAGATGTTATTGGCCCAAAAAAATATAAACAAGGCATGGTATTTCGCTGCAATATGGATGGAAGCCATGTAGAATGTTTAGGTAATAATTTTCGCAATCCTTACGAAGTTGCGGTGGATAGTTACGGAACTTTATGGCAGAGCGACAATGATGATGATGGTAACCGCGGCACAAGAATAAATTATGTAATGCAGCATGGCAACTATGGTTACACCGATGAAATGACAGGCGCCGGCTGGCAGGCAAACCGTACTAATGTTGAAGATTCAATCCCATTAAAACACTGGCATTTAAATGATCCTGGCGAAGTACCGAATTTACTGCAAACATATGCAGGATCGCCAACCGGTATGGTTATTTATGAAGGTGCGTTATTACCAAAGCAATTTCAAAACCAAATGATACATGCAGATGCAGGCCCAAACGTAGTGCGTGCGTACCCGGTAAAAAATAGTGGTGCCGGCTATACTGCCGAAATAATAAATATTTTAAAAGGTGAAAAAGATCAATGGTTTCGCCCGGCAGATGTAGGCATTGCTCCCGACGGTTCCTTAATTGTTGCAGATTGGTACGACCCGGGCGTTGGCGGCCACGCCGCAGGCGACCAAACAAAAGGCAGGATTTATAGGGTGGCGCCACCAGCCTCAAAATATACCATCCCGTCTGAAGTATATGCTACTGCTGAAGGTTCAGTGAAGGCTTTGCAAAATCCTAATTTATCAGTGCGGTACCACGCTTTTAACGCTTTGCAACAAATGGGCTCAGCTGCAGTGCCGGCATTGCAAAAATTATTTTCAACTGCTACTGAACCGCGTATGCGTGCAAGATCTTTTTGGGTGCTGGTTAAATTACCTGGTGTAAATGCAAGCCAATATATTAATCAGGCTATAAAAGATCCGAACCCGGATATACGTATTACGGGCATTAGGGCGGCGGTAGAATTACATGCGGATGTTATTGGCGTTATAAAGCAATTGGTGCCCGATACATCTGTACAGGTACGCCGCGAATGTGCACTTGCTTTACATCATAATAAATCATCTGAAGCTGCAAACTTATGGGCCACGCTTGCCACGCAACATAATGGCAAAGACCGCTGGTATGTAGAAGCATTAGGTATTGGGGCAGATAAACAATGGGACACATTTTTTGCGGCATATCTTACTAAAATTCAAAACCCATTACTAACAGAAGCTAGCCGCGATATTGTTTGGCGGGCACGTACCCAACTTGCGGTGCCATTTATAGTTTCCCTTGCCGCAGATACTAAACAACCCCTTAAAAACCGGTTAAGGTATTTTAGGGCTTTAGATTTTAATGCCGGAGCGGTAAAAGAAAAGTTGTTATTAAAAATGATTATTGATAACAAAGAGAAAGATATGGCCTTAAACAAACAGGTGCTTCATTCACTCGATATAAAAACGGTAAAACAGAGCCCGGTTGCTCAAATGGCGTTGCAACAGGTTTTACAATCCATCAATGGAACCGATGAATATATTGAACTGGTAAGCCGGTTTGAAGTAAAATCTCAAAATCAAAATTTATTACAGCTTGCCATCAACAAACCAAATGAACCTGTTGGTAAAGATGCTGCTGATTTATTATTTAAATTAGGTGGCGCTACAATGATCAGTACTATTTTCAATGGAAAAGATAGCACTAAACAGCATAGCTTATTGGATGCAATTGCAGGTGTAGGTAGTAAAACATCTATTGATATGCTACAAACTATTACCTTGAGCAGCAAATATGATATGCCAATAAGGAAGCATGCAGCCCGTAAAATTGGCAATAGCGGCAGCGGAGAACTTAGAGTACTACAAATTTTAAAAGATAAGAAAGTGCCGGCGGCATTAATACCGGATGTTGTTGCAAGTGTAAGCGGGGCATGGCAAGGTGCCATACGTTCGGAAGCTGCAAGTTATTTACCTAACGATGTAACAGCAAATGCTGGTAAACCAGTGCCCACTATGGTACAATTAGTAGCATTAAAAGGTAATGCAGATAAGGGCGAAAAAATATTTACCGCTACCTGTAGCCTTTGCCACCAAGTTAATAATATTGGATACGATTTTGGGCCTAAGCTTAGCGAGATTGGATCTAAGCTTCCTAAAGAAGGATTGCTGGAGGCAATTGTACACCCCTCTGCAGGCATTGGTTTTGGCTATGAAGGATGGAATATTACTATGAAAGATGGCACTAAACTCTCAGGGATAATTGCCAGTAAAACAGAAACAGATATGGAGCTTAAATTTCCGGGTGGGGCACATAAATCAATTAAAACAAGTGAGGTACAAACACTTACAAAAATGAAACAATCTATGATGCCCGAAGGTTTATATGCAAATATCAATTTGCAGGATGTAGCCAACCTGCTGGATTATTTATCAGGCTTAA
>JANXVN010000301.1 GCA_025351645.1 Ferruginibacter sp. | reverse complement strand
ACCATGTTGTTCGATAACCCGTTCTCCACCTGGTAATGCCTGAAAAAATAGGGCTGGGCCATGCTTGTAGGGGCTTTAAGCAATAGCAGGGTGGCTAATAGCAAAGGCAAAAATATGGCTGTGTATTTCTTCAATCGTTATAATTGTTTATTAAAAAATTACTGCAACAAACTTATTGTTTTCAAATGGGGAAAGGGAAAAGTGTAAAAACTATGCTTGCATCCTTTGTTGATATTTTGTGGGCATTAACAAAATAAATTGTAACAATTTGTTAAAAGTATGATACGCAAGGAATGGTTGTCACCAAAAATATGATTTTATTTTACACCATAATTTAAAGATGATACGATTCTTTAAATTATGTAAACGATTACACTAATCAATAACCATAATTACTTGCTACATGAAATGTTCTACTAAGCGTATTACGCCAGTGTTTGCCTATACGGCCTCCAGCCTCTGGCAAAAAAGAAAAATACTCTCCTTTATTTTATTGCTTTTTTGGTTTGGCATGCCTGCTTTTTCGCAGAATGCACCCATTACTATTTCGGGCATAGTGCAAGATAGTACAGGTGCTGCCCTGGCAAATACTACTGTAATGGAAAGAGGTAAAAAATCGGCCACTGTTACCGATGCCCAGGGAAGGTACACCATTAAGGTTACCAACGGGCAGGCAACGTTGGTATTTTCCACGGTAGGCTATTCTACCAGGCAGGTGAAAGTAGAAAATAATACAACGCTCAATATCTCCTTATCAGCAGTACGCAATGATATGGATGAAGTTATTGTGGTAGGGTATGGCACAAAGAAAAAAGAATCGATAACAGGCGCTGTATCCTCAATAAGTGCTAAAGACCTTGATAGGGTGCATGGCGGCTCAACAGTTAGTAGTGGCCTGGCAGGTAAAATTCCTGGTGTAACTTTCCGTATGGCTGATGGCCGCCCCGGAGCTGGTGCAAGTATTCAAATTAGAAACATGGGCCCAGCACTTTATGTAATTGATGGTATTCAGCAAGATGAAGGCCAGTTCAATAACCTGGCGCCAAATGATATTGAAAGTATCTCCGTTTTAAAAGATGCATCTGCAGCCATTTACGGTGTACGTGCAGCTAATGGTGTTATAGTGGTTACTACCAAACAAGGAAAATTAAATGCACCAACCAGGGTAAATTTGGATGCCTACACCGGTGGCCAAAACTGGACAAGGTTCCCCACTTCTACCAACAGTGCTTACGATTATAAAAGGTTTAGGGCGGAAGCAGAAATGAATTCTAATGGCAGCACCACTATTACACAGGCAGAACTTGACAAATATAAATTGGGTACCGACCCTGCTTACAGAAGTTTTGACTGGAAAAAATTTATCATTCAGCCAAATGCACCGCAAACATCTTTAAATGCAAACCTTACAGGTGGTTCCGATAAATTAAATTATTATATTTCTGCTACTAACCTCAAACAAAATTCTGTATTGGGCAGAGAGTACTGGTTTCAACGTACTAACATACAAAGTAACGTAACTGCACAGGTTACTAAAAACCTAAAAGTTGGGGTACAAATAAATGGCCGGCAAGAAAGCCACCAAAACCCTGGTGTACCAGGTGGCGATGATTACTTTTTAGCAAGGTTAGCATTACTTACTAATACGCCTTTAGATAGGCCTTATGCAAATGATAACCCAGCTTATTTAAAAGATAATGGTGATCATACACAATCAAACTGGGCGTTTCTTAATTATAAATTATCTGGTAAATACAGAAGCGACTGGCGCGTATTGCAAACAAACGTGAATGCGGATTACCAGATACCAGGCGTTAAAGGTTTAACCGTGAGGGGCGTGTACTCGTACTACATTGCAGATTATCTTGAAAATAACCAAGAGTATACTTATAACGCTTATACTTATAGAGATGCAACAAAAACTTACGACCGTACCAACGGAAGTACAAACCCATGGAGAGACCGTGAGCAAATTAAACAGATTAATACCACCATGCAAGGGCAGGTAAATTACAATGGTAAATTTGGTGACCATACCATTGGAGCGACCTTTGTTGCCGAAAGATTAAATACAGAAAGAATTAGAAACTGGATGCATGCTTCACCAACCAGTAATGCTTTACCGCTTATCTATTTTCCTACTGCCGATCGGTATGAAGATAGTGACGATAAAACAGCTCGTGTAGGATATGTAGGCCGCATAAACTACAATTATGCCAATAAATATTATGTGGAAGTTTCAGGTAGAAGAGATGCATCTTACTTGTTTCCTCCAAACCATCGCATAGGGTATTTCCCGAATGTTTCTGCAGGATGGCGTATTACCAAAGAAGCATTTATGAATAAATTACTAGGTAACAACTCAATTTTAACAGACCTTAAATTTAGGGGTTCGTACGGTATTTTGGGTGATGATAGAAACCCTTATGATGGCAATCAAACATTGATTCCCGCATTCCGTTATTTGGAAGGATATAATTATAATGTAGGTAATGCAGTTTTTAATGGATCTCCCGTTGTTGGGTCGCAGGATGCAGGTGTACCTATTACAAATTTAAGCTGGTTAAAAAGCAAAATGAGCAATGTAGGTATGGATTTCGCCTTGTTCAATAATCATCTGTCTGGTACTGTAGATTACTTTTATAGAAAACGTACTGGCTTAATTGCAAGCAAAAATGATGTGGTACTTCCAATAGAAATCGGGTACTTGCTTCCACAGGAAAACTTAAACAGCGATGCACAATATGGTACAGAATTTTCGTTGAATTATGTTGGTAAGATAGGTGAAAAGTTCAGTTACAATATTGGTGGAAATTTCAGTATTTCACGTGGTAAAAATTTAGATTCTTACAAACCAAGATTTGGTAATTCTTTAGATCAATACCGCAATTCAGGAGAACAACGTTTAAGGAATATTGATTGGGGATATGAAGCCATAGGCCAGTTTACATCTCAGGAACAAATTAATAATTATAAAGTAGATATTGATGGTAAAGGCAATAAATCTTTATTACCCGGCGATATTATCTACAAGGATCAAAACGGAGATGGCAAAATTGATGGAAATGATGATCGCCCTATTAGTTACGGATACGGGCAGCAACCTAATATTAACTTTGGTTTTACAATAGGGTTTGCTTACAAAAACTTTGATTTCCACATGGACATGTCTGGTGCTGCAGGATATACCTGGTACCAAAACTGGGAGCAAAGATGGGCGTTCCAAAATAACGGTAATCTTAATACCATTTTTGAAGACAGATGGCATCATGCTGACCCTTTAAATTTAAGTAGCCCATGGGTTGCCGGCAAATATCCGCCCACCAGGTTTAACCCAGGGTTTAGCCATAGCGATTATAACCACAACTCAACTTTTTGGCTGCATAGTGTAAAATATCTTAGGATGCGTACAATAGAACTAGGGTATAACTTGCCACAAAGTATTTTAAAGAAAATAAAATTACCGGCTGTAAGATTTTATGTAAATGGTTATAACCTGCTTACGTTTGATAATTTAAAATCTTATGGTGTTGATCCGGAAGTTATTGATGATAACGGGCTTCAGTTTCCACAAAACAAATTTGTTAACGTAGGTATTCACGTAGCCTTATAAATAATTTATAAAAATATTTCAATGAAAAAAATTCTTTCAATAACCCTTCTTAGCCTACTAATAGGGCTAGCTGGCTGTAAAAAAGATAGTGAATTTTTAACTATCCAACCTACCTCAATCTTAACAAATGCGCAGGCTTTCTCAGATCCTAATTCCGTTTTATCAATACTGGCAAACCTTTATTCCCGCCAATTAGATTTTTCAAGTTTTGATAATGGCTGGACATCCTTTGTAGATTTTGGAGAAGCATTCCCTTCGGATAATAATGTTTATTATATTGTTCAAAATTCAAATTGGGGTACTGGAGCCTGGGGCACATGGAACTATGGATATATCCGTGAGCTAAATCTTTTTATTCAACGCGATAGTGCGTCAACTGGTTTAACCGCCGGAGATAAAGCTACTTTTTTAGCAGAAGGCCGCTTTTTAAGGGCAAACTATTACTTTGAAATGGTAAAAAGAATGGGCGGTGTACCATTAATTATAACGCCATTATTATACAATTTTAGTGGAGATCCTACTTATCTTCAATCTG
Organism: Ferruginibacter sp.; assembly: GCA_025351645.1. Lineage (GTDB taxonomy): Bacteria > Bacteroidota > Bacteroidia > Chitinophagales > Chitinophagaceae > Ferruginibacter. The sequence continues at coordinate 93 of JANXVN010000301.1, read as the reverse complement.
CTCGCGCAAAAGAATCTGAGGTGTATGATTTTGTTATCAGCGAAGCAGAAGCAATTAAAAATTCTTTACCTGTAGGAGATAAATCAAGGGCTT
>JANXVN010000287.1 GCA_025351645.1 Ferruginibacter sp. | reverse complement strand
ATATTCCGGCAATAAAAAGGCTTGCGAGTAGCCACGCTGGCTGCCAATAAAATCTACTACCTTATCTACTTCGGGCGTATCTACAAAAGCGCATTGTAAACGCACCAGTTCGCCATTATAGCTTATCAGCATATCGCCCTTACCAATCAGTTGCTCAGCACCGCCGGCATCTAAAATGGTACGGCTATCAATTTTACTACTTACCTTAAATGCAATCCTCGCCGGAAAGTTAGCTTTGATGGTACCCGTAATAATATTTACGCTCGGCCTTTGTGTGGCAATAATTAAATGTACGCCTACGGCCCTTGCGAGCTGCGCCAAACGGGCAATGGGCATTTCGACTTCTTTGCCGGCAGTCATAATTAAATCTGCAAATTCATCTACCACCAAAACAATAAACGGTAAAAACTGATGCCCTTTTTCTGGGTTTAATTTGCGGGCAATAAATTTTTCATTGTACTCACGGATGTTGCGGCAGCCAGCTTCTTTCAACAGGTCGTAGCGGTTATCCATTTCAATACACAAGGCATTTAAGGTATGCACCACTTTTTTTGTATCGGTGATGATAGCGTCTTCTTCGCCAGGCAATTTTGCTAAAAAGTGTTTTTCTATCGCTTTGTAGATATTCAATTCCACTTTTTTAGGATCTACCAAAACAAACTTTAATTGCGATGGATGCTTACTATACAACAAGGAAACAAGTATAGCATTTAAGCCAACAGATTTACCTTGCCCTGTGGCACCAGCCATCAACAAATGCGGCATGCTGGCAAGGTCTACAATAAAGTTTTCGTTATTGATCCTTTTACCAATTGCTATCGGCAACGAAAAATTATTTTGCCTGAACTTATCCGTATCAAGCAAAGTGCGCATGCTCACGATTGTTTTTTTAGCATTAGGCACTTCTATACCGATGGTTCCTTTACCGGGTATGGGCGCAATGATACGTATGCCTAAAGCTGCAAGGCTTAGAGCAATATCATCTTCCAAGTTTTTAATCCTTGATATGCGTACACCGGGTGCTGGTATAATTTCGTATAATGTTACTGTTGGGCCAACGGTGGCATAAATTTTTTGTATGTTGATGTCGTAATTCTTAAGTGTATTGATGATCTGGTTTTTGTTTTCTTCCAGTTCTGCAGGGTCTTGTATAATTTTTTCGCTGCCATGCGCTTCCAGCAAATCGAGTTGTGGGTATTTATAATCCCTTAAATCTAAAATGGGGTCATAAGGTGTTTCAATTGACCCAGCCCTTGGTATCGGCACGGCACCCAATTCATTTTCAGCAGGTACTTCTGGCACCGTTTTAATTTCTAATTCTAACGCAGGTATATCATTCACATTTTCAGGCTTTACTGGCACCTGCCCAAATATTCCTACTTCTTTTTCAGGCACCCACATCTTAGCTTCATCAACTGCTGCTTTATCTTCTTCTATAAATAGCCTTGCCTTATCAACTTGTTGTGGTGGTATCTCTCTTTCAATAATATGCAAGTCGTGGTTTAATGCAGGGTTAATGTGTAACGGTATATCCAGCATGCCGCCATTACCTTTTACGACGTTGCCTTTTTTATCAGCTTTTGCTGCCACTTCCACTTTCACTACCTCTGCTTCATTAGTTTTTAACGTATCAATATCTTCTTCCACCAGTACATTTTCTTCTTCCCCGCCAGGGATAATTATTTTTTTAGAAGGTAATTTAAAAACAGGGTTAAAACGCCAGATAACATACGCCAGCAAAGCAACAGCAAGCACGGCAAGGGTACCAATTTCACCGACGGTTTTGTACATCCAGTCCTTTATCATATTACCCACCGCGCCCCCCCATGGAAAAACTTTGCCATTCATTATAACTGCAGCAGTAACGCTTATAATAATAAGCCCAATGATAACATACTTAGCATTGCGCCTTACCGAAAATACTTTTTTGCCTGCAAATAAATTGATGCCTACTACAAAAAAGAAAGTGCATAAAAAATACGATGCAATGCCAAAACCTTTGTAAATAAAGAAGTGAGAAATGATGGCGCCAAAAGTACCCAGCAAATTATTTACTTTAGCATCTGTACCCAGCAATAATTTATAGCCGTGTAAGAAAACTTTATCCTGGTCTTCTTCCCAGGTAAAAAGGTAAGAGGTAAATGCTACGAAAAATAAAAAAGCCATCAATAAAAAAAAGGTTCCTATTATTTTGTGCGTACGTTCATCTTTAAGCAGTTGTTTTACTACTACCTTTTCTTCGGTTTCTGTTTTTAATCCGTCCTTACCGGGCGCTTTAGATTTGGGTGATTTTGCTTTAGTGGCCATTGCAACAAAGATAATTAAATCCAATACTTTAACATGCTGCAATCTAAATGATTTAGTACAAAAGATTGGCTGAAATTGTGTAGGTTTGGTAAAACGAACACATTTGAGAAAATTAATTAGTATTGTTTTTTTTATTTTACTCTGCAAATTAGTTACTGCCCAAGTAAACGTTGATAGTTTTACTACAGATGTTTCGTTATTTAAAGATGCCGGCGCCCTTAATAGTAATAGTTTATTATTTATTGATAGCAACAATATTACCAATACTGATAATATTTTACAACAGCAGCATTGGGCCGCTTATAAAACATTTAGCCTCAATAATTATAATATCCCTGCTTATTGGGTAAATAAAAAGGTGTTTCTAAAATTTACTTTGCAAAATAGCAGCCCATTAAATGACACGGTGTATTTTTACCCGGGCTTATCTTTTCGCAGCATTACAGTATATAAAGTTTTAAATTTTAATTATCTACAAGTTATTAAAGACGAAAGCACGGACGACGGGTTTCAACCCCTAACCCTTTTAGCTAATGAAAAAACAACTTACCTGACAGAATTACATTTTACAAAAAAAAGGGTCGGCACATTGTATCCTCAGCTTGTACAACAGGTTTATCTAACTAATTTTAAAAAAATATTTTATTCACAAACTTACAGCCAGCTTGTTGGCTATATGCTAAGCGGGCTGTTATTAATGATGGTATTGTTTAATGGGGCAAATTTTAAGCAAAACAAGAAGAAGGAATTTTTTTACAATTGTTGTTATGCGCTTTGCATGTTTTGCCTGGTTTTTCTAAATACTTTTTTGATAAGAAAAGGCGGAGTTTTTGCAAGTTTTTTTATGGGGTACCTTTCTTTTGTTTTATTGGTTATTGGTATTGTATTTTACATAGTTTTTACCCAAAACTTTTTAGATACAAAAGTAAACTACCCAACACTGCATGCAGTACTTTTTTACGAAGTAAGCCTGCTACTAATATTATTAGCTGTTTTTAGTTTCATTTATTTTTTTACCAACTTTTTTTTGTTAAAGATATTGTTGGAAAATAGCATAAAAATAATTTTAATAGTTATGGGGGTTATTTATATAGTACTTGCTATAAGACAAAAAAATAAGCTGATCAACTACCTTGCCATAGGAAATTCAATAATGATTTTGTTTTCAAGTATTTCATTCGTTTTAATTCTTTTTCCTTTTAGAAAGGAAAGTATTTTTACCACTCCCGTACTATATTTTGAAATAGGTATAGTATTTGAATTAATATTTTTTTTATTAGGGCTAAGTTATAAAAACAGGGTTGAATTAATAAACAAAATAAAAGAACAGGAAGCTATGAAACTGGTAGCTGAAAAACAGATTTTTGAATCGAAGATAGCCATCTTAAATGCCCAGCAGGATGAACGAAACCGCATTAGTGCAGATATGCATGATGACCTTGGCGCAGGCGTTACCGCCATCCGTTTGTTTAGCGAGCTGGCTAAAAGCAGGCTTGGCAAGAATACCATACCAGAAATTGAAAAGATATCTTCTTCTGCCAATGAACTGCTGAATAATATGAATGCTATTATTTGGACCATGAACAATAGCAACGATAGTTTTGGAAATATGGTGGCTTACATACGCAATTATGCCCTTGAATATTTTGAAAATACAGGTATTATTTGCTCGGTGGAAATAGATAAGGCAATACCCCAGATTGCGGTTAACGGCGAGTTGAGGCGCAACGTTTTTTTAGTAGTAAAAGAAGCACTGAACAATGTATTAAAACACTCTAAAGCTACAGAAGTGTCGCTGATACTTAAAACGCAAGATACCAGCATATCTCTTTTTATACAAGATAATGGCACCGGCATAGACATGGAAAACTTACGCTGCTTTGGCAATGGGCTAAAAAATATGAAACAGCGCATGGCAAAAGAAGGCATTGATTTTTCGATAGAAAGTAATAATGGAACCCTAATAACCTTGCACCACACCCTGTTATTAGACTAGCTTTTTTTTGAAACACCAATTACTAACAATACCCAGCCCACAATAAAGCATAAGCCGCCTAATGGTGTTATAGTACCTACCCACCTTAAGCCAACTTGCTCTGTTAATTCAAGTGCTGCCAGCCCGTATAAAGAGCCGCTAAATAATATTATGCCCAGGATAAATAAACGCCCGCTGGATTGTACATATTTATTTGGGAATTCTTTGTATAAAATACCGGCTACCAACAAAGCAAATGCGTGATAAAATTGATACCGTATACCGGTTTCAAAAGTAGCCAGGCTTTTTTCACTTAACACTTGTTTTAGGCCATGAGCGCCAAAAGCGCCTAAAATAACAGATAAAGCCGCTAGTATTGCGCCCCACCTTAAAAACGTTTTTTGCATGTACATAATTTTAAGATGGTGATTGTAGGCTGGTGAGTATTTCACCAAAAGAATGCGCTGTTAATTGAGCCGTGGGTATAATTATATTGGCCGCATTGTAAAACGCGGCACGTTCTTTTAATTTTTGTTCTATAAAAAAAAGTAGTTCGGCCTGGTTCATTGTTTTTAACAAAGGCCGCTTTTCCTGTTCTTCATAAACACGTTGTAAAATTTCCTGTACAGTTGTGGAAAGATAAATGGTAGTTCCTTTCTCTTGCATCCATTGCAGGTTTTCAAAAAAACATGGCGTGCCGCCGCCGCAGGCTATAATAGTATTTTCAATGTTATCAAGGCTTTTTAATGCTTCAGATTCTACCTTCCTAAAATAATCTTCACCTTTTATTTCAAAGATGTTAGCAATAGATTTTCCTTCTGATTTTTCGATAGCTTCATCCAGGTCTATAAACGTAAAGCCATATTTAGCGGCCCATATTTTGCCCCAATGCGTTTTGCCACTGCCCATAAATCCTATCAAAAAAAAAGTCATGCTTATGTTGTTATTGATGCGATGGCTACAAATTTAGTAGAAAGTATTAATAAAAGCCTCCCCGCCCTCTAAAGGAGGATGCTGAACACTGCGAATTGCGAAAGCCTTATTAAATTGAATACTCCGGAACCCTCCTTGGAGGGCAGGGAGGCTGGACCCTAATTCTTATTTTTAAAATCGCCTCTTTTCCAGGCCTTTATAAAGTCTGCCCAGGCAAAAGGGTTAAAAATATTTTGTGGAGGTGCCTGGCCGGCATAATACATTTTAGCAGATTGTTTGCTTAAATAAGCGTTTGCAGCTTCCCGCCCATCTCTTGGCAGCGAAGCCATTAAAGCGCGGCGCTTGCTTTCGTCATTATTTTCCCGGGCAATTTCGAGGTTGTCTGCCGGTACTTTCGTATTTAAAAAATCTCTTTCGAACTGCTCCCGTGTTGGCCTGGATTTTATGATGGTAGCTGCTAAAAAAACAGTATCAGTAACCATTAATTGCAGCACGCTGTATTGGTTGCCGGCAATATTTTTTGGCACAATAACAGTTTTAGGCTTAAAGCCAACGCTCGAAAATTCAATAACATCGCCCTTTAATACAACAATGCTAAATACGCCCTGGCTATTAGAAATGGTACCACGGTTTTGTCCCTTCACTGCTATGCTCACGCTACCTAAAGCCTGTAAGCTATCAGCCGTCATCACTACGCCATATAATTGAACCACAGAATCTTTAAAAGTTTCAAATTGCGCTTTGGCTGCAACCGGAGTTAATAAAGCGCTTATTAAAATGTATCGTAAAAATAGTTTCATCAAAAAAATTTCAATAATTGCACGCGGACTAGGCTGTTTTGGCAAGTGTCGCAGTAACATTTGGTTAAGAAAAAAATAGCTTCTTTAAAAATAACAACATTCCTTAATTAATAAACAAAGTAAGGGCATCAATAACTAATTTTACCGCAGAACAGGTTTTTTAACAAAAAATTGAACGATGACGAACGAAGATATACTTCAGGCACTTAGCAATGTGCAGGAACCCGACCTTGGCAAAGACCTTGTGACCCTGAATATGGTGAAAGATATAGAAATTAATGGAAATAATGTGTCGTTTACAGTGGTATTAACTACGCCGGCCTGCCCGTTAAAAGACCTGATAATGAATGCCTGCATCAACGCAGTAAAATTATTGGTAAATAAAGCAGCCATTGTACAAGTAAACTTTACCAGCAATACCACCAGCAACCGTAAAGATGCTAAAACGGTATTAAGCGGCGTAAAAAATATTATCGCCATTGTAAGCGGTAAAGGCGGCGTAGGCAAAAGTACCGTGGCGGCTAATTTTGCATTGGCGCTTGCACAAAGCGGCGCATCTGTAGGTTTGATGGATGCTGATATTTACGGCCCCAGCCAGCACATTATGTTTGGCGTAAGGGGCGAACGCCCGATGATGACGGAAGTGGATGGCAAAGGCATGATTGTGCCCATTGAAAAATACGGCATTAAAATGATGAGCATTGGTTTATTGGTAGATGAAAAACAAGCCGTAGTGTGGCGTGGCCCAATGGTAAGCAGTGCCATCCGCCAATTTGTTAGCGAAGTAGATTGGGGGCAACTGGATTATTTGGTGATAGACATGCCGCCAGGAACCGGCGATATACATTTAACCGTTGTGCAAACCGTGCCGGTAACAGGCGTTATTGTAGTAACCACACCGCAGGTAATTGCATTGGCAGATGCAAAAAAAGGCATCGCTATGTTTGGGCAGGCGCAGCTGAAAGTGCCTATTATTGGGCTTGTTGAGAACATGAGCTACTTTACGCCTGCAGAACTGCCCGACAATAAATATTATTTATTCGGCAAAAATGGCGGTAAAAACTTAGCAGAAGAATTTGATATCCCTTTCCTTGGGCACATCCCCATTGTACAATCTATCAGGGAAGGCGGCGACCTTGGCATACCCATTATGGAAAGCGACGATGATTTAACGAAGAAGGCTTTTCACGAATTTGCAGACAATGCAATACGCGGCATTGCCATGAGGAATGCGAATTTAGAACCAACAGAAATTCAGGAAGTACTAGCTTGATAATTAGCTAATTTGCTAATGAGTTGTTTTTTGTAACGAAGGCTTTAACGCTAAAGGCATTAGAACATTATCGAATTAGCACGTTAGCTAATTGGATAAGGGGGGTAGAAATGGAGGGGTAGGCTTTTATAAGCAAAAACACGTTATAAAATTGTTTTTCGTATTAATTGATGAGCTTTCTTTTTGACCGAACTAATACAGCAGCTATGTGGAGCTTCATTGGCGTCGCACGTTTTTACATTTGTTCTTTGTGGTACTCCTTTTCAATTTGCTACTTTATTATTTACTGGCATAGTTTTCATTTAAAGTTTACACCTTTTAAAAAGGTGTAAACTTTAAATGAAACACTCCTAAAAACTACTTCCAAATGGCTTCTTCAAAAAAAATAATCGCTGTATTTTTTGTATCTATTTTTACGGCTTGCGTTTCTAATAAAACAATGACTACTCAAAATAATACCACCACAAATACAGCTGCTACATTTGATACACAAGGCCATCGTGGCTGCCGTGGCTTAATGCCCGAGAATACCATACCTGCCATGCTAAAAGCGCTGGACTTAGGCGTAATAACTTTAGAAATAGATGCCAGCATCAGCAAAGACAAAAAAGTATTTTTATCTCACGAGCCATTTTTTAACCACGAAATAACCACTAAGCCAGACGGGCATTTTATTGAAGAAAAAGACGAGCATTCGTACAATATGTACCACATGCTGTACGACTCTATAAAAACCTACGATGTAGGGCTGAAGCCGCATCCAAGGTTTGCGCAACAGCAAAAAATGCATGCTTATAAACCTTTGTTGAGCGAATTATTTGATAGTGTTAAAACCTATATGGCTAGTCATACAAGAGCATACCCGTTCTTTAATATTGAAACTAAATGCATGCCGGCAACAGATAACCTGTACCATCCGCAACCTGCGGAGTTTGTTGAGCTGCTGATGAAAGTTATAATTGATAAAGGCATGGAAAAACAGGTAATCATACAATCTTTTGATTTTAGGAGCCTGCAATACCTGCACCAGCATTACCCCAACATACCAACAGCAATGCTCATTGAAGATTTTGATAAACGCACGCTGGATGAACAAATAAAAGTACTTGGTTTTACACCAACTATTTACAGTCCGGAAAACTCATTGGTAAACAAAGCTTTGGTGGACGATTGCCATCATCAAAACATAAAAGTAATTCCCTGGACGGTGGATGACGTAAATAAAATAAACGAGTTAAAGGCAATGGGCGTAGATGGCATTATATCAGACTACCCCAACTTATTTTGAGTTTGCCGGTAACGCGGTAAGGCGTTTTTTATATTCCTTTATAACTTGGGCTTTAGCGGCACATTCCACAGTAATAAATTTCTACTTACTTTCATTCAAACGCCCTAGGACTTACCGGCAAAAAAAACAAATTATGCAGCATGAATTTTCATTGGAGTATGCAAGGTCACTCGATAGCAACGACGCCCTGCGGAAATATCGGGAACAATTTTATGCGCCCTATTTTCAAAACAGGCGCGCCATTTATTTTTTAGGCAACTCCTTAGGGCTGCAACCAAAAAATGCGCAGCAAGAAGTAATGGCCATCATGGAAGGATGGGCAAACTTTGGTGTAGAAGGCTTTTTTTTAGGCGATGACCCATGGATTAATTATCATAAAAAAATAACGCCTTTATTGTGCGATATCATCGGTGCAAAAAATGAAGAAATAGTTACCATGAACCATCTAACGGTTAACCTTCATTTACTTATGGTCTCTTTTTATCAGCCTACGCCCACACGATATAAAATTATCTGCGAAGCAAAGGCATTCCCCTCTGACCAGTACGCTTTTCAATCGCAGGTTAAGCTCCACGGCTTTAACCCTGCAGATGCCATTATAGAAGTGTATCCGAAAGAAGGCACTGATTTAATTACTACAGAAGATATTGAAGCAGTTATTGACCTGCATAAAGACAGTGTAGCATTGGTTTTATTTAGCGGCGTAAATTATTATACCGGGCAGGCTTTCGATATAAAAGCCATCACCGAAGCCGCACATAAAGCAGGTGCCTATGCGGGGTTTGACCTTGCACATGCCGCTGGCAACATTAAATTACAGCTACACGATTGGCAGGTTGATTTTGCATGCTGGTGCAATTACAAATATTTAAATAGTGGCCCTGGTGCCATTGCCGGCTGCTTTATTCACGAGCGTAATGCAAGCAATACCGAACTACCACGATTGCAAGGCTGGTGGGGTAATGATATTGCTAACCGCTTTAAAATGAGTGATACTTTTACGGCAACACCAACGGCAGAAAGCTGGGCAATGAGCACATCGCCCATGATGCTATTAGCAGCGCATAAAGCATCGCTTGATATGTTTGCCGCCGCTGGTTTTGATATTTTACTGCACAAGGCCAAAGCATTAAGCGATTATCTATTTTTTGCATTGAACCACATCAACCAGCCAGCGGCAAAATTCCGCATCATTACTCCAGCCAACCCGGATGAAAGAGGCTGCCAGGTATCTTTATCGGTACATAAAAATGCTAAAGCCGTTTTTGATACATTGCTGCCCTTTGGCATTTTTGCAGATTGGCGGGAACCGAACGTAATACGGATAGCGCCAGTACCATTGTACAATAGCTTTGAAGAAATCTATATTTTTGCAGAAGTATTACAACAAATACTAAATGCTGCGTAATGTACAAATTGCCCTACTTTACTGAAAAAGATACTGATAAGGTGATTGCCTTTATGCAGGAAAATACTTTTGCCATGATAACTGGTTTTGGTGAGGCATACCCTGTAGCTACACAAGTTCCCTTAGAAGTAGAATTGAAGGAGGGCAAGATTTTTTTGCACGGCCACATCATGAAAAAAACCGACCACCACAAGGCATTTAAAAATAATAATAATGTGCTGGTATTGTTTACCGGCCCGCATTGTTACGTTAGCGCAAACTGGTACAATAACCCGCAAGCCGCTTCCACATGGAATTACATGACGGTGCAAGCTAAGGGGAAAATTACATTTACTGATGATGCAGGTACCTACGAAGCCATAAAATACGTAACCAATAAATATGAAGGGCTGGAAACTGCGGCGGCTTTTAATAACATGCCGGAGGAGTATGTACTTCCCCTGTTGAAGGCAATTATAGGTTTTAGTATTGAAGTAGACAGCTTTGAGAATACGTTTAAACTTAGCCAGAATAAAAAGCCCGAAGAACAGTTAAACATCATAACGCAGCTAAAAAAAAGAGGCGATGAGAAATCTTTTAAAATTGCAAAGGAGATGGAAAAGTTATTGCTAACAAATATTAAGTAGTGCGTAGTTTATACAATTATTATGACAAGAGAACAACTGATCAATCAGATACAACTTAAAAAATCTTACCTGTGTGTTGGGCTGGATACTGATTTTGATAAGATCCCAAAGCACTTACAATCTCACCCCGATGCGATATTTGAATTTAACAAACAAATTATTGATGCAACAAAAGACTTGTGCGTTGCCTATAAAATAAACACGGCGTTTTACGAGGTGCTGGGTGCCCAAGGCTGGGATATAATGGAACGCACCGTAAATTACATACCTAAAGAACACTTTACAATCGCGGATGCAAAGCGTGGCGATATCGGCAATACATCTACGCAATATGCCAAAGCTTTTTTTGAAACATTACAATTTGATTCCATTACGGTTGCGCCGTATATGGGCGAAGATAGCGTGCGCCCTTTTTTAGAGTTTGATGATAAGTGGGCGATTGTGTTAGGGCTTACAAGCAACAGTGGCAGCAGCGATTTTGAACAACAAAAAATTAGCGAAGAATACCTGTACGAAAAAGTTTTAAAAACAGTAAGCGGTTGGGGCACACCGGATAATTTGATGTTTGTAATTGGTGCTACCAAAGCAACTGGCTTTACTGAAATAAGAAAAATTATCCCTCATCATTTTTTATTGGTACCCGGCGTAGGCTTTCAGGGCGGAAGCCTGCAGGAAGTAAGCAAATACGGGCTCAATAAGGATTGTGGCTTATTGGTCAATGCAAGCCGGGCAATCATCTACGCAAGTGAAAAAGAAGATTTTGCAGTTGAAGCACGAGCTGTTGCATGGCAATACCAATATGAAATGGCTGGTTATTTAGCGTTGCTGTAATTACAAATTAAAGGTTAATTATTATACACCATTACGGTTCCATTAGTTACCGCAAGCCCAGCCATGGTGCGCATCTGTAAAATGAATTTTTAAAAATAACCATTAACTATATTCCCCCTGCTGCATGCCATGGAAGCAAACTGGTAAAATCATCCGTCATTTCGTTTTTATTTCCTCCATGTATTAATATCCCTTTACTGTTAGGTTGATATTTTTGCCAGTATTTAATTCCGTGCAAATCGTTATTGCTCGGCTTTTTAGTTGCTTTTATCTCAATACCGATTGTTTCATTTTTTTTCCAATACCAGGTCTATTTCGTTGCCGGCACTATCCCTAAAATAATTCATGCCACCTGTTATGCCTTTATTAGTGCGTTTTTTTTTATTTCTGTAATCACCCAATTTTCAACAATGGCACCATACCAAGTATGCTTAATTAAAGCGGCTACGTTGGCTTATTGCTAATAAAAAGCAAAGTAAGCCAGTATCATAAAAATATAATTTAGGGCTTTTAACTCTGCGCTTATTTAAATTGTTATGCCATGGCTGCAAAGTGTAAATAATATAACTGCTTTCTAATACGCCCAGCCATACTAAAATAGTTTTTGTATCCACGCCAACTTGCTTGGCTAGTTAATCCCGGTTTAAAATTTGCCCTGCATAATTTGCACACAATATAGTAAAGCGATTAAACGCCCCAAAGTTTACAATGTTCCGCAGCAGCCTTACATCCCCTTGCACATAGGTTTGTACATAAGCACTCATCCACTTTGATGGATTAAGTTTTTCATTCCATATTTCCGGGTATCCTCCTTTAAGGATATGCTGGTTAATGTCATTGCTTGCCAGGCCTGCATTTTATAATTCGGCATAAGATAATGGCAACAACTCCAGATATCCAGCCCTGCCGGCAAGTAATTGGCTGATTTGCTGCTGCAATAAAAAATTATTAGGGCCTGTTAAGATAAACTGCCCCCTTTTAGTATTTACATCTAACATGCCCTGCAATTGCCTAAATATATTAGGCACTCTTTGTACTTCATCCAATATTGCGCCTTTGGCATATTGCTGCATAAAAAGAGCAATATCCTCATTTGCCAGCCGCTGTTTTAAAGGGCCTTCAAAGCTTATGTACGGCTTGCCTTTAAAAAGCATTTTACTCAAAGTTGTCTTGCCACTATGCCGTGGCCCGTAATACTCACCGCCCTAAATTGAGTAAGTATATTTTGCATCTTGCAATATTTCACAATCAATCATACCGTAATTTTTTACAAAAAATATGCAAAAATGGAATTGGATTCTATATTTACACAAATATGTAAAAATGGAATTAGGTTCCCAATTTGTATAAATATGGAATTAGTTAACTACTGCAATGATAGGTATTAGCCTTATAAATAAATTTGAATGCCGCTATCATACCTATCAAAAATCGGATTTTATTACAGTTTTAAAACATTGCTGCCCTATTGACAAAATTGATAACAATCCTCCAATCAATTTTAATAACCTCTTTGCTTCTTCAATTGCCGTATCCATTTTTTACAGATCAATAATGGTATCAATGCAAGTACGCCAAAGCTGCAATCAATTAAAATATGGAACATAGGGATATGCCTGATTGGGCCTGCAATAAATGCTAAAGGAAAAACGCCGAAACAGGCGATGATAGCCCAATTAATTATCCAGATATTTTTAACCGGATCTTTCAAGGGGCCAATAAATGCCGTTGCAATAACTATATGGGCAAATGCCAACCAATCGTACCCATACGCCAGCATAGGAAATTTTAAATTCGTTGCGGTAATGGCGTCATAGCACGCCTGGAGCCAGTTTAGTAATGGCAAAGGGATGGAAGAACTATGCTGCAATAACCAATGTAATTCAGTTTCTACCGAAAAAGCTGTAACACCGCTTATAATTAAGGCAAACATAAAAAACAGGATAAGCCGCCTTATTTTTGTTAATAATCTCATAGTTGGATTTTTTTGGTTTAGTTGATAGGACGATTTGCTTTTAAAAGTACAACAATTTAAAGGGCAATAGCCAGAAGCATATTATATTTGCGGGTAAAATACCAAACTGGTGATGCAATACAATTCGCCAGTATAATTATCAACCAATAAACGATGTACGATGGCCGCCAAAACAGATAATTTTATAAGCCCCGATTATTTTAACTTGGATGAATTACTAACTGAAGAACATAAGCTGATAAGGGAAGCCGTACGCAGTTATGTAAAAAAAGAAATCTCCCCCATTATAGAAGATTATGCGCAGCGTGCTGAGTTTCCACAACAAATAGTAAAACAATTAGGCGATCTCGGCTGCTTTGGGCCAACCGTGCCTGAACAATATGGCGGTGGTGGGTTGGATTATATTAGTTATGGGTTAATGATGCAAGAATTGGAACGCGGCGATAGTGGCGTACGCAGTACAGCAAGCGTACAAGGCAGCCTTGTAATGTTTCCCATTTACCAATATGGCAGCGAGGAGCAGCGCAATAAATATTTACCTAAACTAGCCAGCGGCGAATGGCTTGGCTGCTTTGGGTTAACCGAGCCAGACCATGGCAGCGACCCTGCAGGGATGCTTACCAATTATAAAGATAACGGTAATGGCTACGTTATTTTGAATGGTGCCAAAATGTGGATTAGTAATGCACCTTTTGCACAAGTGGCAGTAGTGTGGGCTAAAGATGATGCAGGCGAAATAAAGGGCATTATTGTAGAACGGGGAATGCCCGGCTTTAGTACGCCAATAACACACAGTAAATGGAGCCTGCGGGCAAGTGCTACCGGCGAGCTGGTTTTTGATAATGTTAAAGTGCCGAAGGAAAATATATTGCCTAATGTAAAGGGCTTGAAAGGCCCGCTTGGCTGCTTAACAAAAGCACGCTATGGCATTGCCTGGGGAGCCATCGGTGCTGCTATGGATTGCTACGATACTGCCTTGAACTATGCTAAAGAAAGAGTGCAGTTTGGCAAGCCGATAGCTGGTTTTCAATTACAACAAAAAAAACTGGCGGAGATGGTAACTGAAATTACCAAAGCGCAGTTATTAAACTGGCGGCTAGGCGTGTTAATGAACGAAGGAAAAGTAACGCCACAGCAAGTAAGCATGGCCAAGCGCAATGCCTGCGAAGTTGCCGCCAACATTGCAAGAGAAGCACGCCAGATGCTGGGCGGCATGGGCATTACAGGCGAGTACCCGGTTATGCGCCACATAATGAACCTTGAAAGCGTTATTACTTATGAAGGCACACACGATATACATTTATTGATAACCGGAATGGACGTTACGGGGTTAAATGCATTTAAATAATTTTTGGTGTATTTGTATATTAAAAAATGAAAAGAATGCTAAAATTATAATTAGAGAAGTGCTTTTTTATGCAATAATCATATCGGTTGCAGTTTTAGTTTTTAAATTTTTTGTTGACGCTTTTATGAAGTACTGGGCACAAGAATATGTAAGACATTAATAATCTACAATGATAAAAAATATTTCAGTTATTGGTGCAGGTACAATGGGTAATGGCATTGCGCACTTGTTTGCACAGCATGGTTTTTTAGTAAATTTGGTTGATGTAGATGCTGCTCAACTCGAAAAAGCCATCGCTACTATTAGCAAAAACTTGGATAGGCAAATTGCTAAAGGCACTTTAACTGAAGAACAAAAAATATCAACCCTTACAAATATTAGCATTGTTAACGATGTTGTTATAGGTGTTAAAAATGCAGAATTAATTATTGAAGCTGCCACAGAAAATATAGCGCTGAAGCTTACAATATTTAATAAGCTGGATGAAGTTGCACCGCCCGATTGCATCCTCGCAACCAACACTTCTTCCATTTCCATTACAAAAATTGCCGCAGCAACTAAGCGGCCATCGTTAGTTATTGGCATGCATTTTATGAACCCCGTGCCGGTGATGAAACTGGTGGAAATAATTAATGGCTATGCTACCACCAAGACAGTTACGGATACCATTGTAGCACTTAGTAAACAGCTTGGTAAAATACCTTGTGTAGTAAACGATTACCCGGGCTTTATTGCCAACCGCATTTTAATGCCTATGATAAATGAAGCTATTTGTAGTTTATATGAAAGCGTTGCCGGCGTTGAAGAAATTGATACTGTAATGAAACTGGGCATGGCGCACCCTATGGGGCCTTTACAATTGGCTGATTTTATTGGGCTGGATGTTTGCCTTAGCATTTTAAAAGTATTGCAGGATGGCTTTGGCAACCCTAAATACGCACCTTGCCCGCTGCTGATAAATATGGTAATAGCCGGCAAGCTGGGCATTAAAAGTGGTGAAGGCTTTTATACTTATGCAGCAGGCAACAAGGAATTAATTGTAGCCCAGCGTTTTTTATGACCTGCTAAAGTTGTAGAAAAATTATTCCATTTTTTTATGAAAAAGTTGGCGAATAAACTAAAGGCCTGCCTTACAGATACGCCCTACTGTTGGTGGTAAAAGCTCAATTAAGTTATGCCGTAAAAGAGTGCAACGTCCGCCCGGCTGCCATTCGGACGGGCCTGCGAAGATGAGTTTAACTATGTATTTGCCGGACCCTCGAAAAACATTTTTATGGCTATCAATAAATTAAGGAAAGGATTTTTATTTAGCCTTTATCTTACCAACTAAATTATAAGAATCATCTACCATTTGCAGCAACTGTTTATTGGTTAACCTGCCATCTGCAATTACGGTGTTCCAGTGTTTTTTATTCATGTGGAATCCTGGCAACACAGATTCAGGATATTTATCCCGCCACTCTACCGCTGTATCTGGGTCGCATTTTACATTGAACTTTAATTGATCTGCATCCAACGGTACTAACAGGAATATTTTATTATTTATTTTAAAAACGATGGTTGTTTCGCCAAAAGGAAACCCCTCTGTTACCGACGGTTTCTGTAAAACATAGTCTCTTAAAGTTTCTACGTCCATTGTTTGATAGCTTTAAAAATGTGCTTGAAAAATACAAGTTTTTATGCGGATTCTTTTACTTCTACCTGCTGTAATTCTTTTAATTTATACAGTACTTCTTGCAAGCGGCTTTTGGCAATGCCTGCTTTTATGCTACAAAATAATTGTAATTCCTGGCTGATGATGGTGCAGTTATATTGCTTCATTACCATCATTACTTCGTTCATTTGAGTGTAGTCGAAATGGATACTGTACTTTATTTCTATTTGCTTCTGTATTATGGGCACTACTTGAAATGCCAGTGTGGCAGCGGTTTTATAAGCATTTATTAAACCTGGCACGCCTAATAAAGTGCCGCCGAAGTACCGCACTACTATTACTGCGGTGTTGGTGATTGACTTGCTATCTATTTGCCCCAGTATTGGCTTGCCTGCAGTGCCGGCTGGTTCGCCATCGTCGCTTACCCTAAAATTATTTCCATCGGTGCCGATGCGATAGGCAAAGCAATGATGGGCTGCTTTGGGATGTTCCTTCTTTAAATTTTGTAGCAGTTTTTTAAACTCATCCGCAGATTCTATTGGGTAGGCATAGGCGGTAAATTTGCTGCCTTTGTCTTTAAATTCTGCAACGGCAGGCTTTTCTATGGTGTTATAAAATGTTGGCTCGCTCAAAGTTGTCAATGGATATGGTGTTTATTAAAGTAGGTTGATATGGTGTCTGTCGCAATTTTTTGTGTGCTTGCCAGGCTATTGTTATTAAGTTGTGGCGCTTTAGTGCCGTTGTTGATGCTAAGTATTCCGTTGGTAATTACCCTGGCTTCATCCCAATAATTTTGGTTGATAAAAGATTGCAGTAAAGTAGCGCCGCCTTCTACAAAAACGCTTTGTATGCCTAGTTGATGAAGAGCAGTCAATAAGGCGGGCAATAAATTTTCACTAGCGTCAAGCTTATAATAAACCAGGTTGTTTTGTTCTTCGTTTTTTACTTCGTTGAATACAATTGTTTTTACTGCGCCATCATAAAGATGCAGTGTTGGCGGTAGTTGCAGCTGCTTGTCTATTACAAGCCTTAACGGATTTTTGCCTTGCCATAAACGGTTTGTAAGCGATGGGTTATCTTTTAATGCCGTATTGGTACCCACTAAAATAGCGGCTTCTTCGCTGCGCCATTTGTGCACCAGCCTATCGGTAATATCGTGGCTTATTTTAACTAGTGAAAAATCTTCATTAGCAATGTTTCCATTATTGCTTTGCGCCCATTTCAAAATAATATAAGGGCGCTGTTTTGTGTGGAAGGTAAAAAAGCGGCTGTTCAATCCCTGCGCTTCTTTTTGTAAAATACCTACCATAACGTTGATGCCTGCCTGTTGTAATTTTTGTATGCCTTTGCCATTTACCTCTTTGTAACTATCACGGCAGGCAACTACAACATGCGGTATGTTATGCTTAATAATCAGGTCGGCACAAGGCGGCGTTTTGCCATGGTGTGCGCAAGGCTCTAAAGAAACATATAAAGTACTTTCGGGAATCAATTTTTTATCGTCTTCGATTACGCTGCCGATGCAGTTTACTTCTGCGTGCGCCTGTCCGTAAACCTCGTGATAGCCTTCGCCAATGATACGATGCTGATGTACCAAAACAGCGCCTACCATTGGGTTTGGCGCAACATGGCCTGCCCCCAGCTTTGCCAGTTGCAGGCACCGGTGCATATATGTTTCGTTAGTTGCCAGGCAGCAAAATTATGAATAGAAAAATAAAGTATGTTTGCTAAAATGACGAACAGGGAACAATACCGTATTTTTTTGCAGCAATTGCAGGCTATTTACAACCTTAACGAGGCTACTATAATAACAGATTGGGTGCTGGCAAGCCTTGCGGGCATCCAACGTTTTGATGTGGTGAGAGAGCCTGAAAAGCTGCTGCCAGATACAATTACTGTTGCCTTAGAAGTTGCGCTGGCAGGTTTGCTGCAGCATAAACCAGTACAATATGTAACAAGAGAGGCATGGTTTTACAAAATGAAATTAAAAGTAGATGAGCATGTTTTGATACCCAGGCCGGAGACGGAAGAATTGGTAAAATTGGTGTTGGATGCTGCGAAGGATGCAGAAGTATTAAATCCATCGATACTAGATATTGGCACCGGAAGCGGCTGCATAGCCATTGCTATAAAGAAAAATTTGTTTGCTGCAAGTGTTACTGCCATTGATGTTAGCGAAAATGCTTTAGCCATTGCAAAAGATAATTCTGCCGTACAACAAACGGAAATACAATTTATAAAAATTGATTTTTTAGAAGAAAGCCAATGGGCATCAATGCCAGGATATGATGTGATAGTTAGCAACCCCCCATATATACCGTTGGATGAAAAAGAAAAGATGGATAAAAACGTGACAGGCTTTGAACCACACCAAGCTTTGTTTGTGCCTGACCGATCTCCTTTATTATTTTACGAAAAGATAGCTGCCTTTGCAAGCATACATCTTAACCCAAAAGGAAAAATATTTATGGAAGTGCATGAGAATTTCGCCAAAGAAACGGCGGCGCTATTTACTAAAAATTTCAGCGAAGCCCGTATTAAAAAAGATATTTTTGGTAAAGAAAGAATGGTAATGGTTACTTATTGATTGCTGACCGAAGCTGAAGTGGTAGCTCCTAATTTTTTAGCCACGCTCATAATCTTAACGATATCTTTCCAGGCTACCAACGAATCTGCATTGATTACTACTGCTGGTTTTATGCTATCGCCCACATGTATATGCACCCGTAAAGAAGACTCCAAAGAATCGAAAATTATTTTTTGTTGCCCCACGTGCACTACACGATTTTTATCAATGCTTACAATTACGCTTTGCTTTGCTTTTGTATCGCTTTTAGCTTTTGGGTTGCTCAGCTTAATTACGTTGGGGTTAGCCAGCGTGGATATGATGAGGAAGAAGAACATCAGGATGAACAGGATATCATTCAATGGGCCGGTATCTACTTCTGCGCCTTCTGCTTTAAATTTTTTTCTTAAGCTCATAATATATCGTATCAGCGATGGATGATTCTGTTAAGGTAATTATTAACGGGTAGGTTCTTGTAAAATGTCTACAAACTCAGCGCTAGCGGCATCAATCTTATTTTCTATCCTGGCAATTTGAGCCTGTAAAAAACTATGCCCTAGGTAAGCTAAAATACCAATAATTAAACCGGTTGCCGAAGTGATCATTTTAATGTAAATACCATCTGCTATGGTGTTTGGCGTGTACTCTGATGTAGCGGCAATGCCTTTAAAAAGTGCCAGCATACCAATAATGGTACCCAAAAAACCAAACAACGGTGCAATACGTGCAATGATAGAAATGATGGAAAGGTTCTTTTCTAATTTATACATTTCGAGCACGCCAACATTATCCATGCTTTTTTCTATGGCGTCAATAGGCTTACCAATACGCTGAATGCCTTTATCTATTACCCTTGCTACAGGGTTGTTGGTATTTTTTGCAAGGTTGCGTGCAGCGGTAACATTGCCGGATATTATATTATCACGGATGATGCTCATAAAATTATCTTCAATTTTAGCAGCCTTACTAATGGTTAAAAACCGTTCTATAAAAAAGAATATAGCTACTACCAGTAATGATAACAGTGGTATCATCAACAAGCCGCCTTTGGCCAGCACGCCCCAAACATTCTCTGATTTCTGAGATAATAATTGTGTTGCTGCTGCGGTACTATCTATCTGTAATAGAATATCAAACATGTTTAATATATTTTAAGGCAAATGTAATTGTTATGTTTTTTATTAGATGATAATTATCTGGTATTGCAATATTGAATTTGTAAACGCAAACAAACAGCAAATGCCTTACAAAAAAATGTTAAAGTAAATTTTACTACAAGAGCCGGATAAATCCGGCTCCAGTTGTGAATATATTTTACGTTTATTACTCAATGCGCTAAGGTAAGCGTTGTTCCCATTTTTTATCTAACCCTAAAAAACCTTCTCCAAGGGAGATGTAAGCTTGGCCCCTGCGGTGCAAAAACCGCTTAACTTAACCACATTGGTTAATTACTTTTTATTATCCATTTGCTGCATGGCCATTATTTGGCGCATGGTTTTTTCCATGCCTTCGCTGCTGCCATCTAAAAAGATAACATTGCCTTTGCCGTATTCTGCAAAGTTTTTGATGGCTTCTGTCCACATACTAAATAAAATTACGTTGGTATCAAGGTTAGCCTGCTTCATTTGTTCAGCCGCCTGGCTCATGCCTTTGGCTACTTCTTCACGAAAAAGCGCTACACCTTGTCCGCGTAATTGTGCAGCCTGCCTTTCAGCCTCTGCTGCAATTTTAATAGCATTGCCTTCTGCCTCCGCAGCTTTTGTTTTAGTAATCAATAAAGCCTGGCCTTCGTTTTCTGCCGCTGCTTTTAAGTTATTGCTTGCCACCACCTTGCTCATGCTGGTAATGATGGCTTCATCAAATGTAATGTCGTTGATCTGTAAATCTTGTAAATGATAGCCCCAGCTTTCCAACTGTACATCTACCTGTTCCTTTACATTCTCTACAATGTCACGGCGTACATTTAATACTTCTGCCTGCTTTTTGGTAGATACAAATGCACGGATGCTACCTTCAACAGTACGTATTAATGCCTGCATCAAATCTTTTTCGCTGATGAATTTAAAGGCAACGTTCTTGATGGTATCTTCATCAATATTCAATACCGAATATAGCAGCATCGATTTAAAGTAAACATTTGCCTGGTCTACAGTAACGGCCTGAAATTCCAGTTCTACCGAGCGGTTCTGGATACTTACTCTTTTGTACAGCTGGTCTAAAAAGGGTACTTTAAAATTTAAGCCGGGAAGCTTAATGCTGTGGTATTTTCCCAAGCGGGTTACCACGCCAATTGTGCCCTGGTTAATGGTGAACAGCCCACCTGCCACTAACAGGAAAATGGGGATGAGCCACCAGAAATCTCTTAATATTTCCATACATTTATAATTTAAAATTGAAGGTAGTAATTTTTAGATAGCCTACGGATAATCTTTAGGCCCTGCTGACCCGGCCTAGGTTCAATGTCATTTTAGTTAAGGAGTATAATGCCATTGATAACGCCAAAAAGGCATGGCCTATAACAAACAGCATACTCCTCTATGCCAGCGGCACAGCCTGTTTGTAGAACGTAAATACATGGCAATACCATTGCTCCAGCGGAGCAACCTACCTGCATCGGCATAAGCCTATGTCGGTATTTTTTCTCCGAAAACCTGGCAATAATTATGTTTTACAAAGCGACTGGAACTATTAAAATGGTCGGTCTCCTTTTTTACAAACAGGTTGCTCCCCTGAAGCAATAATTATGGTATGATTTATTTCTACAAATAGGCTGCTCCGCTGGAGCAATGGCGCTACTATAATTTTCCTTAACTAAATAACATTGAGCCGCGGACTGTTCCTAGAGATGCAAATTGATGCTTAACCCCGCTCCTCCCAAATCATACTTAAATGCACAATTGTTTCAGCGGCTTTCGCCATGTCTTTTGTACCAATCCATTCCAGTTTGCTGTGAATATTTTGCATGCCGGTAAAAATGTTGGCGCAGGGCATGCCGATATAGCTAAAACGGCTGCCATCTGTGCCACCACGGATGCTCTCTTTAATAACCTGCAGCCCTGAACGCTGGATGGCTTCTTCCGCATAAGCAATTACTTCAGGATGTTTGTCCAGCACTTCTTTCATATTCCTGTATTGCTCTGTGACAGCGTATTCCAGTGTAGCGCCTTCAAATTGTGCCGTTACATCTTCCGCTATCTTTTTCAATCTATCGTGGTGTTGCTCCAGCCCAGCTACAGTAAAATCCCTTACTATAAATTGTAGGGTTGCTTTTTCCGCAATGCCATTTACCGCTACCGGATGTACAAAGCCTTCCCTGCCAGAAGTCGTCTCCGGGCTCCATTCATTTTTTGGTAATCCATCAAGCACAGCGCCTGCAATTTTTAATGCATTTAACAGCTTGCCTTTTGCATAACCGGGATGTACAATTACACCGTTAATGGTTATGGTAGCAGCGTCTGCACTAAAAGTCTCATCTTCCAGACTACCTGCTTCGCCCCCATCTAAAGTATAGCCAAAATCAGCACCTAATTTTTGCATGTCCACCTTTGCTGTACCCTGCCCTACTTCTTCATCGGGCGTAAATAAAATTTTTATGGCGCCATGTTTAATAGCGGGGTTTTGCATAAAAAATAACGTTGCTTCCATAATTGCCGCCACGCCGCTTTTATCATCGCCACCCAATAATGTTAATCCACTAGCTGTAATTACGCCATGGTTAATATGATTTTTTAAGTAGGGGGATGCGCTCATTTTTAGCACCTGTGCAGCATCATCCGGCAACACAATATCTGCCCCATCATAGTACCGATGGTGGATAGGTTTTACATTATAACCACTGCAATCGGGCGCAGTATCTACATGGGCGCAAAAGCAAATTACCGGTATATTTTTTTTATCGCTATTAGATGGGATGGTGGCATACACATACCCAAATCCGTCCGTATCCACTTCGGTAAAACCCATGCCCCGCAGCTCTTTGTACAGTAATTTGCTTAAGTCTTTTTGCTTTTTTGTTGTTGGATGGGCTGTACTTGTGGGGTCGCTTTGCGTATCAATCTGCACATAGCGCATAAAACGTTCCGCTACGGTTTCGGGGCTTATTTGTATCATTTTAAGTATTGAGTATTTAGTACTTAGTATTTAGATTTTAGCTCACAAATTTAATCATCTGTTGGTTAATGGCGGCCTATAATCCTCATACAAATAAAAGCAGTTTTTATGTGGTACTTAGTATTTAAATCGTAATTCACAAATTTAGTCATCTCTATTGTCATTGCCGGCTTATAATCCCCTTCATCTTTACAAATAAAAACAGCAGTTTGTACAATACAAACTGCTGCAGCATTTATTTTAACTTTCATACTTAAACTATTTCTACCAATTCAATATCGAATACCAGGTCTTGCCCGGCTAAAAAATGATTGGCGTCTAAAATGATGATGTCGTCTTTTACCTCTATAACTATTACAGGCACTGGCTGGCCTGCCTGGTTGCTAAGTGTTAGCGGCATGCCTGGTTCCAATTTCATATCTGCAGGTACATTTTCTTTTGGGAACTCAATAATGGCATCCTCGCTTTTTTCGCCATAACCATCTTCTGGTAAAATATTAATAGTTTTTTTATCGCCTACGGACATGCCCGGCATAGCAGCATCAAAACCTTTAATCATTTGTCCGGCGCCAACTGTAAACTCCAATGGCTCCCTGCCCACCGAAGAATCGAATTGTTCGCCATTAGTTAATTTACCTGTGTAATGTACCTTCACTACATCACCTTCTTTTACTTGTGCCATTGTTTTAGTTTTTGTTATTGTTGTTATTATGTAACCTGCTATCTTTTTACAAACTGTGTGCCAGCAAAAAAGCTAAACCCTTCGTTTTTTGGCAATTTATTAATTAAAATCTACATCTCCCAATTAAAAAAATTTAAAGACCTTTAGAAGATGAACAATTTAAAAAACGCCCTTTTTGTAGCGGCTTTATTACTGTATTTCTCTTCATATGCCCAAATAACAACTAAGCTAACTAAAGGTTCTGCAATTATTCCAGGCGCTGAAAGGATGGACGTTTACCTGCCATTGCTGAAAGGCAAAGCAGTGGCAGTTTTTGCTAACCAAACCAGTATGGTTGGCAACACGCAGCTGGTGGATACGTTGTTAAAAAAAGGCATCCACATAGTTAAGATTTTTGGCCCGGAGCATGGGTTTCGCGGCAACGCAAATGCAGGGGAAGAAGTAAATGATGCGTTGGATAAAAAGACCGGGCTGCCAATAATAAGCTTGTATGGCGACCATAAAAAACCAAACAAAGAAGACTTAAAGGGCATTGATGTTTTAGTGTTTGACATACAGGATGTGGGCGTTCGCTTTTACACTTACATTGCCTCTTTACAATATTATATGGAAGCAGCTTTGGAAAACCATGTACCGTTGTTAATACTAGACAGGCCAAACCCAAATGGCTTTTATGTAGATGGGCCGATAATGCAGCCGAAGTTTAAAGGCTTTTTAGGGCTGCAGCCAATACCCATTGTGTATGGCATGAGCATGGGCGAATATGCAATGATGCTGGCAGGAGAAAAATGGCTAACGCCGGAAGCTAATAAAATAAACAGCTACAACATTACTACGCAACCAACAATAGATACGCCGTTTCATATACAGGTAATAAAATGTAAAAACTACAATCATAATAGTAAATATGTTTTGCCTGTTGGCCCATCGCCTAACTTAAAAGAAATGCAAAGTATTTACTTATATCCTTCTACTTGTTTTTTTGAAGGGACCGTACTTAGCGAAGGAAGGGGGACGGATAAGCCATTCCAGATTTTTGGGCATCCATCTTTTCCAAAAAATTTATACGCCTTTACGCCGAAACCAAATGAAGGTTCAAAAAGTAGCAAGTGTTTTTACCAGGTATGCTACGGCTGGAACTTGAGCAACACACCAGAAGCCATCTTAAAAAAACTGAACAAAAAAATTGATTTGAGTTATTTGATTGAAGCCTACAAATTATTCCCGGGCAAGGATAGCTTTTTTTTGAAAAACCAATTTATAAATAAGCTTACAGGCAATGATGTTTTTGCACAGCAAATCAAAGAGGGCAAATCTGCCGCAGCCATAAGAAAAAGCTGGGAGCCAGGGCTTTTGGCCTTTAAAAAGATAAGAAAGAAATATCTGTTGTATAAAGATTTTGAATAGCAGCTACTCATTATTAATGGCAGGCACAAAATTTCATCCAATCAACAAACGAGGCTAACTTTACCGCCATGAAAAAAAAGGAAGACTTACGGATTATTTTTATGGGTACGCCAGAATTTGCAGTAGCATCGCTGGATAAACTTGTAATGGCAGGGTGCAACATTGTTGGCGTAATAACCGCACCAGACAAGCCCGGAGGAAGGGGCATGGAACTGCTGCAAAGCGATGTAAAAAAATATGCTGTAAAAAAAGGATTGAACATACTTCAACCAGAAAAATTAAAAAACCCGGAATTTTTAGCGCAACTTAAACTGTTGGCGGCAGACATACAAATAGTAGTAGCCTTTAGGATGTTGCCAGAATTGGTTTGGGATATGCCACCCATGGGCACCATTAATTTACATGGTTCGTTATTGCCACAATACCGTGGAGCAGCACCAATTAATTGGGCTATCATCAATGGAGAAAAACAGACCGGCGTAACCACTTTTAAACTACTGCACGAAATTGATACCGGCAATATTTTATTACAACAAGCTTTTGAAATTGGCGATGAAGAAACTGCCGGCGAAGTGCATGACCGTATGAAAGTTATTGGAGCTTGCCTTTTATTAAAAACCATTGAAGGGCTTGCTAATGGAGATGTAAAAGAATATACGCAAGAACCTATTATCGACAAGTTAAACCCTATTACAGAGCAAGAAATTTTAAAAGATATTTCGGATTATACTTTTGATAAAGCGTTACAGCATGCCCCCAAAATTTTTACATCAACCTGCCAGATAGATTGGACAAAACCGGTGGATGAAGTGTATAACCTCGTCCGTGGATTATCACCATACCCTGCAGCATTTACTTTTTTAGAGGGCAAAAAGCTGAAAATTTTTAAGGCTGAAAAAACTTATATCACCACAACAATAGCGCCCGGAGAATTTGAAACGGATAAAAAAAACTTTTTAAGATTTGCCTGTGCTGATAGTTATATCTCTATTAAAGAAATGCAGTTGGAGGGCAAAAAGAAAATGACGGTAGCAGACTTTTTAAGAGGTTACAGATGGCTGTAAAGAAACTGCCAAAGCATTACTTTTAATAATTAATTTTACTTTATACCACAGTATTTAGATACTTACTAAAAATACGCTTATATGAAATACCTTTTTTTCTTACTGCCCATACTTTTAATTGTAGGTGCAGGCTGTAATAGTAATGCAAAGCAAGCTAAAAAACTGCCCGTGTTGGCCGACAGCCCTAAAATAACAAGTAATGGAGCACCAGCGCTTGCAGAATTTTGCTATGTAACTACCGCTGGCAAAATTCTGCTCATTTGCAAATAACCGTAAATAAAGATGCTGTTACCGGAAGCCTGATGTATAAATTGCATGAAAAGGATAGTAATACCGGCACCATTGAAGGGCAAATACAAGGCGATACGTTGATAGCAGATTATAAATTTATGTCCGAAGGAATTCAATCTACAAGGCAGGTTATTTTTCTATTAAAAGATTCCACTGCCAGTGAAGGTTATGGTGATATGGAAGCAAAAGGCAGCCGGATAGTTTTTAAAAATAGTAAAGCCATCAGTTTTGGCAAAGGGTTAAAATTGTATAAGGCACCTTGCTTTCACTAAACAATTATTTTAACAATTGCTTTTATCAAAATAAAATGTTAAGGTATTTTACTTGCTGCAATATTTTATGTCATCAGTTTCAAAGAGTCTTCTTCATTATATAAATAACCATTATGCAAAAAGCCATCACTGTATTTTTTTCATTAGCTGCGGTACTATTTTTTACCGCTTGCCATATTGCAAAGCCATCTACCGGCACCACATCAGATGTTATTAAAGGCAGTAAAACTTTGTATCAATATAAATGGGAGCTGGCAGAATTAAAAGGCCAGGCCATACCTGCCGGCAATATAAAAATACCTTACATCCAATTCGCCAAAGGGCAAATAAATAAAGTTACCGGCAATACCGGCTGTAATAATTTAAATGGCACTGTAACCGTTTGGGGCAGTAATGCTATAAAATTTTCGCCGTTGGCAACTACCCGAATGGCTTGTATGGATGGCAAAAACGAAACATCGTTTTTAGAAGCCATCGGGCAGGCAGATAACTGGATTATCGTCAATAATCAATTATCGCTCAACAGTGGCAGTAAAAACGTTGCCAAATTTAATGGCATAATAATGATAAAATAAATTTGTTTAAAGCATGCTCGGTAATGATTACAACAATGCTGAGTGCCTCATTGCCTATTACATAATCAGCTTTATATTTGTAACATGTTAACAATAAGCAACCGCGGCGAAACAATGCCCGCTTCACCTATACGTAAATTAGTGCCCTTTGCAGAAGCTGCAAAAAAAAGAGGCACCAAAGTATACCACCTTAATATAGGCCAGCCAGATATTGAGACCCCGCCACAAATTTTAGATGCCGTGCGCAACAGCGATTTTAAAGTGCTGGAATACAGCCACAGCGCAGGTAATGAAAGCTACCGTAAAAAAATGGTGGAGTACTATAGCCGGTCCGGCATTAACGTTACGCCTGAGGAGATCATTATAACTACCGGTGGTAGCGAAGCTATTTTATTTGGCTTTATGGCCTGCCTGGATGCTGGCGACGAAGTAATTATCCCCGAGCCTTTTTATGCTAACTACAACGGTTTTGCTGTAGAAGCTGGTGTTATAGTAAAACCTATTTTTTCTAGCATTGAAACAGGTTTTGCCTTGCCGCCAATGGAAGAGCTTGAAAAAGCAATTACACCAAAAACGAAGGCCATCATTATTTGCAACCCCAATAACCCAACCGGTTATTTATACAGCAAAGAAGAAATGGAAATATTAAAACAGATAATTGTAAAGCACAACCTGTTTTTATTTTCGGATGAAGCCTACCGGGAATTTTGTTATGAAGGCACCCATACCAGCGCCATGCACTTAACCGGCGCAGATGATAATATTTTGTTGATGGATACTATCAGCAAAAGGTATAGCGCCTGCGGCGGAAGGATAGGTGCATTGGTAACAAAAAATAAAGCTGTGCTTGCTGCTGTAATGAAGTTTGCGCAGGCAAGGCTAAGCCCGCCATCGTTCGCCCAAATTTTAGGCGAAGCTGCCGTTGATTTACCGCTGGATTACTTTGACAGCATTAAAGCAGAATATAAAAAAAGAAGGGATACCATCGTTAAAAGATTGAATGCCATACCCGGCGTTTTTTGCCCTAACCCCGGTGGCGCATTTTATGCAATGGCAAAACTACCTGTGGAAGATGCGGATATATTTTGCCAATGGCTGCTGGAATCATTTAGTTACAAAGGGCAAACAATTATGCTGGCACCAGCAAGCGGCTTTTACGGCACGCCAGGCTTAGGCAAGCAAGAAGTCCGCCTGGCCTATGTTATAAACACCACCGCTATTAATGCGGCTATGGATTGTTTAGAGAAGGCCCTGGAAGAATACAATAAAAAATAAGCCTATCATGATTGTCAATCCAACTTATTGCTACTTTTTTATAGGTACCTGCATGGCATATTTATAAGCATCTAATATGGTGTAGTTAATTTTTTCTGCTGGCACAAAAGCAAATAGGCTTGTAACTTTTTTTCAGTAAGCTGTTGCGGCCAAAAGCCTTCTCCTGTAGCAGTAAGCTATCATCGCAACTGTCATTATCTTTTTATCAGGCGTTAAAAATTTTTTCCCCGCCAGGTTTAATAATGCATACAAACTTTGCCATAAGCTGGTGAATTTTTTATTGCTGGTAAGGCCTAGTTTTTTACCAGCATAGTCATATGTTTAAAAGTAAAATCATCCATATAAAAATTGCCGGCCGTAAACCAGGCAGTAAGTATCAGGTCGTATTTTTTGGGCCTTGCTGCAAAATTAGTTACTTCAAAAAATTGCGCCAATACTTTTTTTTGAATATGCAAGCCAGCAATAATTTCTGTAGCTATATTATCGCAGGCTTGCGCATTATCGGTGCCCGCATAGTTAGCAACCATTACTTAAATTTCTTTTATGCAGCATAAATGCTTCGGTCTCCTCGCATTGCCAATACAATTATCCAGTGTATTTATAGGCCGGCCTTATTGCTTAAATAAATGGGTAATTACTTTTTTAAGTTTTACAAAATCTGCTCACTACACTTGAAGCAAATGCGCCGAAATATAAGTAATGCCAAACGAAGCAGTTACTGTATTTGCGTTATCATACATTGCCATGATTGATAGATTTTATGTTTTAAAATAAAGTTTCCAAAAGGCTATCCGCGCAAGCAAGTTTAGTATACCATTATTACAAAGCCGGCTGTATAGCTATTTCAAATAGGCTTAGCCGGATGCTATCGTAATGTTTAGGCAGGTCTGCAGCATTCATTTCTTCTGTTAGCCCTAAAAATGTAAAACCGCACTGCTGGTAGTACGCAATTAGTTTTTTGTTATCGCCCCAGGTATCCATGCGCACAAATTGTTTGTTGGTTTTACTGCCATAATCTATAGCCCAGGCAGCAATTTTTCGTACAAAATCATTGCCTCTAAATGTATTATCTGTAACAATGCGGTGCAGGTAAATAGAAGGTACTTTATCCTTTTCGCCCCAAATAGCGGCATCATTAAAAGTAACGGCAAATACACAAGCAATAACTTTATCCACCAAAATTTTATATTGCCTGTTTTCTGCAATTTCTTTTTCAATAAGTAGCCGTTCAAAACCTTGCCAGTGTTTATTGAATTTTGTTTTTTGATAGGCGATTGCTACGTCATAAAACTTGAAAATGGTATCAATATCCTGGGGGGTGCTGTTTATTATCTCCGTCATGTTGTTTTTCTTTATTTAAATTATTGTTTGGGCCAATACAACAGCTGTGATAATCATTGTTGCCTGTCCGAATGGCAGCGGGGCGGACGTCCTCCCTTGTACGCCATACCTTTTTGCATCTCCTCCTAAATTTGTAAGTGTAGTGTTTGCCTTTTTGCCTATGCCCATTCCATCTTAGAAATCCCCTGCAAAATTGCCCCTATTTTTCTTATAAAAAATCCTTTTTAAAAAAGGCTAACCTTCTTTGCAATAGATCCTCACCAAGGATCTATTAAATCATCTTCTTAAAATTTATACGTTAAAGATGCATTGAAAGTGGTACCTAATTGACCAAATTGAGAGCCGTTTTGCACTTATTTCTTATAAAGCCCAATAAATTTTAAGAAACCTTTGAACAGTTTTTTACTGCCACATTATTTAAAATCCTTTTTCCTTTACTAAAAAATAGCTTAATTAACTAGCTTTTATTGTAAAAATGAAAAAAAACATAAAAAAAATTACAATATCTTATTTTATTTAGAACTTAGTGCAACCAAAAAAATGAATATGAAGAAATTTAATTTAATAGCAGCTTTTATTTTTTGCTCTTGTACGCTATTTGCACAGCAAATTTTTACCGTAAAAGTTACCGATGCAAAAAATGGAAATCCTTTGCCTAATGCATCGGTTAAAGTAAAATTTACCAAAAAAGGCATTACCGCAAATAGCGAAGGCACTTTAAGCATTTTAGCAAAACCCAACGACGTTTTAGAAATAAGCAGTATAGGTTATAAGATTCAAACGATAACGCTTGGCAGCCTAACAACAGTTTCTATAGCAATGGAAGCTGCTACTGTAGATTTAGGGGACATAGTTATTTTAGGCACCCGTGGCGCTGCAAGGGCAAAAACAGAAACTGCGGTTCCGGTAGATGTTATTAAAATAAACCAGGTTGGGCTGCCCACTGCTAAAATGGACATTACCTCTATTTTAAACATGGCTGCCCCCTCTTTTAATTACAATAAACAAAGTGGTGCGGATGGTGCAGACCATGTTGACCTAGGTACTTTACGTGGGCTTGGGCCAGACCAAACCTTGGTTTTAATAAACGGCAAACGCCGCCATCAGACTGCGTTTGTAGCGTTATTTGGTACAAGGGGAAGAGGCAATTCCGGCTCTGATTTAAATTCTTTTCCGGAAGCTGCGGTAGATAGGATAGAGATTTTACGTGATGGAGCTTCTGCCCAATATGGCTCTGATGCCATGGCCGGCGTAATTAATATCGTTTTAAAAAAAGACATTAATCATTGGAGCATCAACACCGGCTGGAGCGGTTACGATGATACTAAATTTAATTCTTATTCGCAAAGGGCTTCTAACCAATATATTTCCAGCCACGCTATTGATGGAGGTACTTATACTATCTCTGCCAACAATGGGTTGGCGCTTGGTAAAAATGGCGGTTTCATAAATTTTTCATTAGATTTTTTATCGCAGGCAAAAACTTTTAGGCAGGCAGATACGGTTAACAATGCAACAGATAAAAATGCCTTGCCTTATGTAAACAGCAGCCGCAGGGCTTTTGGTGATGGTTCTGTTAAAACTTACGGCGCTATGTACAATATGGAAGTACCATTGAGCGCCACCAGCAAAACAACTTTTTATTCTTTCGGCGGCTACAATTTTAAATCGTCTGATGCTTATGCTTACTCAAGAAATTATAGTGCCAAGCCAGAGCGTTTTCCGGTAAGTGCAAGCGGCAATGTTTTATTTGACCCTAGCATAATGCACACTACAAATGATGGTGAAACGTATTACAACCCACACATACAAACGCATATTGCGGATGCCTCGCTCGCAGTTGGTTTTAAAGGTACATTAGGCGATGGTTGGAACTGGGATGCCAGCAACACTTTAGGCAGGAACGGGTTTCATTATTACGGAGATAAAACTTACAATGCTTCCATTATTGGCGATAGGTCGAAGACTAATTTTGATGATGGCGGATTTAATTTTCTTCAAAATACTACCAACCTTGATTTTAGCAAGGCTTTTGATGTTGCCGAAGGCTTTAATTTAGGCATTGGCGCAGAGAACCGATACGAAAGATATGCGATCTATGAAGGGGAAGAATCTTCGTGGAAGAGTTATCATACAGACCCAATTATTTACCCTAACCAAATAGGCCAGGGCCACAATCCTGCAGATTCATCAAGAAGCCCTGCCGCAGGCGCACAAGGGTTTCCAGGCTTTAGCCCTTCGGATGTAATTGCCGCCCATCGTACCAACCAAAGCATTTATGTAGATGGTGAATTAAACGCCACTAAAAAATGGTTGTTAGATGGTGCAATACGGTACGAGCATTACTCTGATTTTGGTTCTGTAGCAACTTTTAAATTGGCCAGCCGTTATAAGCTGCCTGGTAATTTTAATGTAAGAGGTTCAATTAGCACAGGCTTTAGGGCACCATCTTTACAACAAATTAATTTTAGCAACACGCTTACCTCATTTAGTGGCGGTAAATTGATACAATCCCGTATTGCACGTAACGGCGATGCTATTACAAAGGCTGCCGGCATACCAAACCTTAAGCAGGAAACGTCGCTTAACACCAGCCTTGGCTTTAGCTGGAAACCATTACCCAGCTTAACCTTTACCGCTGATGGCTACATGATAAAAGTAAAGAACAGGATTGTATTATCGGGCTTGTTTAGCGCCAACGATGAAACATTGCCTGATGCTTTCCGGTCGCAGTTAAACGCTATTGGCGTATCTACCGCACAGTTTTTTGACAATGCCGTAAACACCACCAATTATGGGCTTGACCTTGTAGTAGATTATTCTAAAAAATGGGGCAACAAAAGTTTTAAGGCTTTGTTAGCAGGCAACCTGCAACACATGAAAATTAATGCCATACACGTACCGGATGCTTTAAACGGTACGCCTTTAAACCGCAAGACATTTTTTAGTGATAGGGAAGAAGCATTTTTATTAGCTTCTGCACCTAAAGCAAAATTTACTTTAAGCCTGGATTATAGCATTGACAAGGTAGGTTTTGGTACTCACCTTACTTATTACGGCAACATAAGGCTATTAGGTTTTGGCTCTGTTACAGACGATAATCCCAACCAAACGGGCATTAACCCGCAAGTACCTTCTGATGCTACCGGAGTGCTTGTGCCAGAAGTATTTAATTTCTCAGGAAAAGTGGTTTCGGATGTATTTTTATCGTTCAAGTTCAGCAAAAAAATAAGCCTTTTTGTTGGTGCGGATAACTTGTTCAATGTTCATCCAAACCTTGGGCTTAACCCTTTGGCAAAACAATGGTTTGGCGATAACGAATCTGGCGGTCCGTGGGATTCTGTACAAATGGGCTTTAACGGCAGAAGGCTGTTTAGCAAGCTTGCTTTTAATTTTTAAAATAGTACTCGTAATATAAAAAAGGATCAGCACATGCTGGTCCTTTTTTATATTAAATGATGGAAGGCTTTTATGCCATAACATTTATTATTTCGTTCAATTTTTACGTAATAGGCAGCTTTGTATTTTAAAGCTTACTGATCTCGCTTTCGGAAAGCCCTGTGGTTTTAATAATAACTTCGGTAGGTATTCCGCTATCCTTTAATGCTTTTGCAATCTCTAGTTTTCCTTCTAGTTTTCCTTCTAATTTTCCTTCTAGTTTTCCTTCATCAAAAGCAGTATCGATAGTGTTATTATAATCCCTATAAACTTTCAGATTCATTTCATACTTTTCTAATTCTTCGTACCCCAATTTTGCAAGCTCTGCTTTTTCGAAGGCTTGTGGAAATACTTTGTCTTTAAAATTGTTGGTATTGTTTGAAAGTCTTCCAGGTGCTTGATGAAGTATAGCCATTTATCAAGGCGTGTTTTTAGTTCTGCTTTTGCCTGCTTAAAATTTGGCATTTCAAGGTAGATGTAGGTAAGCTTGTCGTAAAAACTTTGCCGTTTTGGTTTTTTAATTTGATGGTATGTACTGCTTCGCTTTTCTCTGGCTCGATTTCATAATCATCAAAAGTAAAGTTGAGGATGCCCACACAATAGACAACTTTCAAATTATAATTCCCCGCCTGAATGATCCAGTCGGGCAGCCACTCTCCTTTTTTTGCTTGTTCACTTATAGAGAATGTTGAATAGTAAATAGTCCTTTCCTTGAAATAATTTTGTTTGGCTTTTTGAAGTTAATAATAAATTTTTCTCCATTTTCATTTTCGCAATAGATGTCGTAAATGGCTTTTCTATCCGCATCAGACTGCCCTCACTGTTCTGTATTTTTAAAGGAGAGGCTAACAATTTTATTTTGCTGGGGCAATAGTGCATTCAGGAAGTTGAGCAAGAGTGGCTTGCTGGCTTCTTCACCAAAGATTTTTTTAAATCCAAAGCCTGTAAATAGGTTAACATATTTTGCCTTTATGATTTGTGCTGCTTGTTTGGCAAACTTGTATATTTCTTATAAGCTTATTGTTACAAGGGCAAGAATATATGCCACCACAGTGCATTATGCCCAACAAGCCAGTTTAAATTTTTGTAACGAAACTTAAAATTACGGTTGATTTTTTTTATTTTTTCTGATAAGAAGAATATAAAATTTACCGTGTGGCCGTTGCACCGTGCGTGAGGGATAGCAGCGGAAATCCTTTTTTTGTCGGGCCGCCCGCAAAAAAAGATTGTAGCGGATAGCCCGGCCCCTTGCCGCCGCGGCTTGGGGCACGCCATTATTAAAAAATACAATTACCTTACCAATACAAGCTTTCCTTTTAAAATCCCTGGAGCATTTTTTAAGTCTAAAATATAAACATAGGTACCGGGGCTTACGGGTACGCCTTTATAAGTACCATCCCATGGCAGGCTGGTTTTTTTATTTTGAAAAACGATGTGCCCAAACCGGTCATAAACCGACAATTGGAAATTTGGAAAGACAGCTAGTGCGGGTATTTTCCAGGTATCGTTAATACCATCGCCATTGGGCGAAAATGCGGAGGGTATGTATATGCCTTTGAACATAAAAACATGCATGCTATCAACAGCAGTGCCACAGCCATTGGTAGAGGTTACGGTTAGGGCATAAGTAATATCCGCAGGCGGGCTTACGGTTGGTTGTAAAATAGTGGCATCATCAATGTATATATTGGGCGCCCACAAATAAGTTACTGATTGCCCGGTGGCGGTGGCCAATAATTTTATGCTGGTGCCGGCCATTATAGCTTTATCGGGGCCGGCGTTGGCGGTGGGGCTTTCGTTTACGTTTACTACAATGGCGGCAGTATCTGCACAGGCAAAACTATTGGTAACCGTAACCGTATATTGTGTGGTAGCTGTAGGCGATGCAATTGGCGATGCGATAGAAACTGAAGATAAACCTGTAGCGGGCAGCCAGGCGTAACTGCCGCCACCACTGCTTATTAGCTGTATATTATTACCGGTGCAGATGGCAGCTTCTGTAAAAGCAACGGTGGCAATGGGCGCTGGGTTTACAACGGCAACAGTAGAATCTGTATTAGTACAGCCGTTGGTATCTGTAACAAGCACATAATACTTACCGGCTTGTGTTGGTTGTACATTGGTAATGCTTACTGCTGAGCCGGAAGCTGTAAAATTATTAGCACCACTCCATGCATATTGTGTGCCACCGGAGGCTGATAAAACCAATGTAGTATTTTGGCATACAGGGCCACTGTTTACTGCGCTTATTACCGGTAGTGGATTTATTTGCACAAAAAGTATTACAGATGCTACCCGGCATTTTAATGAATTAAAATTTTCCGGAGAGGCTGCTGAAACCCTATAATCGAAAACGCCTGGCGGGGTTGTTGCAGGAAAAATAACCGTAAGCGTTGGGTTGGTTTCGCCTGGAATATCCGTCCACACGCCATTGTGGGGGCTGCTTTGCCATTGTGTATGATAATTACTAAATGCTGGAGGTACGCTTGAAGTAAATGTTACAGATTTTGCAGTACCCTGGCAAATAACTTGTGTATTGTTATTATTGCCTATAATGCTAGTACTAACCTGCGGCCCGCAGGCCCTAAATGTAATATCATCCAAAGCAATATCATTGCCACAACCGCCTACCGCATTATTAACTATTCTTAATACTACATTTGAGACGCTTATAGGAGTGGTGAAGAAAAAGCCAAACTGTTGCCAGGTAGGCGATGCCTGCATGGGGATATTATTAGTATTATAAGTTTGCAGGATAGTGCCATCAGTATTTTCTAAACTAAAAGTTAAGTTAGGTTCAATACCAATGCCGTTACAGGCAGATTGCTTAAGAATATTCATTACCCAGGCGGCAAACTCGTAAGTAGTATTGCCGCATAGGCCCCTAACAGTATCCACATAAAAAGCACTTGGCGCAAGGGAGGCATTTACCAACATAAAATAACCATTAGCATCTCCGGTATGATCGGCCGTAAGGGTGTGCCAGCTATCACCAAAACAACTGGTAGTGCTGTTGCGTACGGTGTAAGACCCATCCATCGGGCAATCGAAAGAAACAAATGAATAACCGGTTGCCGCCGCAGATAATTGTGGGCCGGGATTGTTACCAGCGCCAAAAGTTATATTAACAATGGGATCGCCAAGGCTTCCCTGGCAAAGCTGGGCGGTTAGGTGGTGGCATGCAATCAGTAAAAAGATAGCGATGGCAAAAATTCTCATTCCTTGTCTCACTAAAAAATATTTTTGTGAAGATAAATTATAATATGGCTTATTTGCAATTTTTTAGATACCGAAAAAATAAATTACAGCCAAGATATTTATAGTACAACAACTGATTATAAAAGGCAAAGACATTGATTCATGACTTAGTATTTACCTAACCCTAACCAAAGGCGAGGAAAGGGCTAAAATCAACGGCATTGATTGCATATTCGGTATTTATAAGCTGCTGATGCAGGGTGTTAAAGAATCGAACTTCTTAATCTTGAACCTGCGTTACTTATTATTGAAATATTTTTTGGGAGCTGGTGGTGACTGATCCTAAGCGGTTATTTATTAGGAGGCGCAGGGCTTATCGATGTCCACCCACCATCAATAACCAAACTTTGCCCGGTAATGTGCCGGGATGCGGGCGATAGAAAGAACAGTACCGCATTTGCAATATCATCAACATTTGCCGGGCGGCCCATTG
Source organism: Ferruginibacter sp. (assembly GCA_025351645.1). Taxonomy (GTDB): domain Bacteria; phylum Bacteroidota; class Bacteroidia; order Chitinophagales; family Chitinophagaceae; genus Ferruginibacter. The sequence continues at coordinate 7,762 of JANXVN010000287.1, read as the reverse complement.
GTGTAATGGCCGACCATGCATTTACGTAATCATCAAAAGTTAAAGTACGCTCTGTAAGGGTAGCCCCTGGTGCCACTGCATTAACAGAAATGTTGTGTGGAGAAAGTTCAACGACAAGGTTTTTTGCCAGCATTTCCAGGCCCGCTTTTGTTATGGCGTAAGCAGCCAAATCTTTAAGTGCCTGATGGCCCACCACACTGCTTACAAATACTATGCTGCCGCCGCTTTTTTGTTTTATCATTTGGTTAGCTACTGCCTGGGCTAAATAAAAACTCCCTCCCAAATTTAATTTCATCACTTTATCAAAGTCTTCTTCGGGGTACTCAAAAAAGTTGCCGTATAGCGATAGGCCTGCATTAGCAACGGCCATTGTTATGCTGCCAAAAGTATTGACCGCAAAACCAACCATAGTTTTTATGAAGCCTACATTGGAAGCATCCCCAGGCATTGCTACACATAACCCGCCCGATGCTGAAATAGTTGCCGCAGCTTTATCTGCTAATGCCACATCGGAATCATTTAAAATAACGGTTGCGCCTTTAAGGCATAATTGCCTCGCTATTTCAAAACCTATGCCCTGCCCTGCACCTGTTATTATGGCTACATGCCCTTCAAATATTTTATGCATCTTACTATAAATTTATTTATTTATCAGGCTATAATTTATATGCTATGTTCAATGCGAGTCTTTAGTAACAATACTGCCGCTGCTGCCTTTTAAAAAGCTTAGGTCGGCACCAAGGTGCGCCTGTTCCACCGTATTTTGGTACAGGCTTACATAGCCTCTATCGCTTGCCATTTTAAAGGGTTTAAGCAATGCTTTACGGGCAGCAATTTCTTCATCGGCAACATGCAGGTGCAAGCTTTTATTGAATACATCCAGCGTAATTTCATCGCCATTTTGTACAATGGCTAATGTACTGCCCAAGGCGGCTTCTGGCGAAACATGCAGCACTACGGTGCCAAAGCCTGTGCCGCTCATGCGCCCGTCTGATATGCGCACCATATCTGTAATACCCATTTTAAGCAGCTTTATTGGCAAGCCCATATTGCCTACTTCGGGCATGCCGGGGTAACCTTTTGGGCCTACATTTTTTAGCACCAATATACTATTTTCATCTACGGCTAAATCATCTTTGTCTATCCTTTCTTTGTAATCTTCTATATTTTCAAATACAACCGCTTTGCCTGTATGCTGCAATAAGTGAGGGCTTGCCGCAGATGGCTTTATGACGGCACCATCAATACACAGGTTGCCTTTTATTACTATTACCCCTGCAATGGGGTTTACGGGGTTATCAATTGTTGCAATTACAGCTGCATTGTAACAAGGTGCAGCAGCATAATTTTCATTGACTGTTTGTCCATTTGCGGTGATAACATCTTTATGTAAAAAAGGCAATAGCTCTTTCATTATAGCTGGCAGCCCTCCGGCATAATAAAGGTCTTCCATAAAATATTTACCAGATGGCTGCAGGTTGGCCAGCAATGGCACGTTGTTGCCAATACCATTAAATTCATGTAAAGAAAGATTGACGCCAATGCGGCCGGCGATGGCCAATAAATGTATAACAAAATTGGTGGAGCCGCCAACAGCAGTGTTTGTAACGATGGCATTTTCGAATGCCTGGCGGGTAAGTATATCCGATAGTTTTAAATTTTCTTTTACCATGGCGACAATGCGGCTACCAGACATGTGCGCCAGTATTTTTCTACGGCTATCCATTGCCGGTATGGCAGCATTGCCAGGCAAGGATAAGCCGAGCGATTCTACCATACAAGCCATGGTGCTGGCGGTGCCCATAACGGCGCAATGCCCGTTGCTGCGGCACATGCCCGCTTCGGCTTCCAGCATATCCTGCTGGTTAATTTCGCCGGCACGCTGCTCTTCGCTAAGTCGCCATAGGTCGCTAGTGCTAATATCTGTGCCCCGAAATTTACCCGTAAGCATTGGCCCGCCACTAACAACAATAGTAGGTATATTAACGCTACATGCGCCCATAACTAAAGAGGCCGTAGTCTTATCGCAGCCACAAAGCAGTACAACGCCATCTAACGGATTAGCCCTAATACTTTCTTCCACATCCATGCTTGCAAGGTTGCGGTATAGCATGGCAGTAGGCTTCATCAGCGATTCGCCCAGCGACATTACCGGAAACTCCACCGGAAAACCACCGGCTTCGTAAATGCCATTTTTTACGCTTTGTGCCAGCTCTCTGAAATGAGAATTGCAGGGCGTAAGCTCGCTCCAGGTATTACAGATGCCTATCACAGGCCGGCCATCAAACAGGTGCGAAGGCAAACCTTGTTTCTTCATCCAGGAACGATAAATAAACCCATCTTTCCCATCCCTGCCGAACCAGCCGGTACTTCTTAAATTATTTTCCTCCATAGTAATAATTTGTTTAAAATATTTGTCTGAACTAATACAGCAGCCTCGTTGTTTCCAAAGAAACTATCAATTTATTATATGCATACAAGTTTATTTTTGGTATCCTTTTTATGCTTATCAACATATAAATCAATACAGTTAAAGCAAGGATTTAAATATTTGCGTTTATCACTTCTTACCCCTCCCAAAGCAGCGGAAACACTTAGCTGAATGGCAATTAATTAAACTAGTTAAATAAGAGTGTTTTATTGCTGCTCTCTAATAGTTTCATCTAACAAATAAAGAATGGATTCGTAGTTTTTTTCTACCGCCTGCGATAGCGCCATTTCACAGGTTTTGGTTGATGAATAATAACCGTCGAACTGATCTTCGTTAACTTCTGTGGCTTCTGGCTGGGTGGCAGCTTTGGTTAATTCTGGAAAAAGAAAACCTCTGTCGCCCGCCATGCCACAGCAACCGGCATGCTTTGGCACGGTTACCTTTTGTGCATAACGGTTGGCAAGCCCCATAAATTTAAATTGCGTATTCATTTTTTGCACGGAGCAAACTGGGTGGATTACTACCGATTTTTTTTTATAAATATCTTGTTGTTTTGGCATTACCATATCATGCAGGTAATCTACACAATCAATAATGCTTAACTTATCATAACGCTCTTTATTTATATCAGTAAGATGGTTGTATAAATGTTTGATAGCATAAGCACAGGAACTTACATCTATTACAACAATTAGCGAACCTTCCTTGCTAGCTGGCCATACAATATCAATGAAGGCATTGGCCATAAACTGATGTGCATCTTTATACCCTTTGGATGAAAAAATTTGGCTGCAACAACTACCTGAAATATTTGTTGGAATGATAATATCAATACCAGCTTTATGTGAAACACTTAAAAAAGTTTCCATTATATTCTTCTTGCCATCCGCATTGCCGCCCAACATGCGGGATATACAGGATGGATAATAAACGATGCTATTTTTTGGGGCTGAAGCATTTTTAAATTTTAAGATAGCAAGGCTTGGTGGTGGCAATATTTGCCCTGTCCATAAAGGGATGGCAGGCAGTGCCTTTCTTGTTAGGGTAGTTATATGTTGCATTGCCTGCTTACCAAATATTTTATTGATCAAGGAACCAGCTTTTATTGCAAACCTTGCGGCACTAACAAGTAAGCCAAAGTTTTTAGCCGCCAGCAAAGCCATTTTATTATTAAAGGCGCTATGGCTTTCGTTGCGCAGCCTTTTAATTAGGTCGCCGGTATTAATATTTACAGGGCAGGCAATGGCACATAAACCGTCTACAGCGCAGGTATCAATGCCATCGTACTGGTATTGATGAAGCAGTATTTTATGATTGGCAGTATCGCAGTTTTGCTCCATTTTTTTAAGCTCGCGGCGCACAACAATCCTGCGCCGTGGCGTGGTGGTAATATTTTTGCTGGGGCATACGTGTTCGCAATAACCGCATTCAATACACTTATCAACTTCGGCTTCAACCGCAGGGAGCGATTTTATATTTTTAATGTGCACCTGTTTATCTTTATTAATTATTACGCCCGGATTAAGTATGTTTTGCGGGTCGATGGCTTGCTTGATGCGCTTCATCATGTTATATATTTCACCTCCCCATTCTGTTTCTACAAAAGGCGCCATGTTGCGGCCGGTGCCATGCTCGGCTTTTAAAGCACCGCCATACTTTTTAACTACCAGCACTACTAAATCCTGCATAAAATTATCATAACGCATTACTTCATTTTTTACATTAAAGTCAGGCGTTATCATAAAATGAATATTGCCATCTTTTGCATGCCCAAAAATAATAGCGTTGCAATAACCATGTTTTTTAAACAACTGCTGCAGGCTTAAAATAGCATCGCCAAGTACAGCGACCGGAAAGGCCACATCTTCTAAAATAACCGTTGAACCACTGGCCCGTACTGCACCTACTGAAGGAAACAAGCCTTTACGTACCTTCCAATAAAATTCTTGCTGGTGCTGGTCGCTGGTAAATTCTGGAGCATGCAATAAAGATAATTGCGGTGCGCCTATTATAAAGCTATCAACAGACTGGATTAATTTGTCATTAGAGCTTTCCTGGAATTCTACCAATAAAACAGCTGCGTTTGCTGGTAAATTTTTTATTGTTGCGGGCAAGCCCGGCATATTTTCTACCGCATGCAAAGATGCCCTGTCCATTAATTCCACCGCTTTGGCACCTGCATTATTTAGCGGTACAATTGCCTGGCAAGCTGAATAAATATTCGGAAAATATAAAAGTGAAGTTGATTTAAATTGATAATCGGGCACGGTTTGCAGCACTGCCTCTGCAATAAAAGCCAGGGTGCCTTCTGCGCCAATAAGCAAGTGGCCCAATATATCCAGCGGGTGCCAAAAATCTATAAAGGCGTTTATACAATAGCCAACCGTATTTTTTATCAGGTACTTTTCCCTTATTTTTTTTGTAAGATGATTGTCTGCTAACAACTGCTCCCTTATTTGTTTTAACAAAGTAAATAATTCCTGGCATTCGTTTTCAAAACGGGCTTGATCGGCTTTATTTTCGGTGTCAAAGCTTTTTCCATTTGGCAATATAAAGCGGATATATTTTAGGGTATGGTAAGCGTTAAGGCTTACGCCACAACACATGCCGCTTGAATTGTTAGACAATATGCCACCAGCCATTGCAGCGTTTATACTAGCAGGGTCTGGCCCTATCTTGCATCCATATTTTTTAAGGTAGCTGTTGATGATGCCGCCGGTTATGCCAGGCTGTACCCTAACTAAAGCACCGTTATCTTCTACCTTTATAGCGTTCCAATGCTGGCTAAGGTCTACCAAAATACCATCAGTGATTGATTGCCCCGATAAGCTGGTACCACCGGTGCGAAACACCATGGGTATATTATTGCTATGACTAAAATTAAATAATGCAATTATCTCAGCTTCAGTTGTTGGCTGCACCACCGCTTTAGGGGTAAGGCTATAAAAACCAGCATCCGACGCATAAGATAAAACATCGATCAACCGGGCCTTAATTCTTTCGTGTGGTAAAATCTGCTGCAGTTTTTCCATTGGCATCATATATTAATTACCAATTTAATCTATTTTCAATTAGAAATATGGCAACATTGTATATGCCCTTAATGGAAAATCTTTTCTTGCCTCCTTTAGGTTCTATCTATTTTTTGAAAAATAAAAAGCTCAGTACCGTTGCAGGTGGGCTTTTTGTATCGAGAAGCAGGCTTAGACTGCCCGTTAGCCGCGGCGGATATAAATCCAATATTCAATGGGCAATGCCTTAATAAAAAAATTGCCGTCTTGAGGTTTTATCCCTTTTTATAAAAACAAAAAAGCTCAAGACCTTTTCAGGTATTGAGCTTTTTGTATCGAGAAGCAGACTTGAACTGCCGACCTTCGGGTTATGAATCCGATGCTCTAACCAGCTGAGCTACCTCGACATTTCGGGGTGCAAATATAGCATTTTTATAAAGCAAAGCGCCTAATAATTTTAAAAATTACTTATCGTTTAGAAAATTATTTTCTTATATAAAAAGTATTAAAATATCGTGCAATAGAACTGCCTTTAAATTAAAAAACTGCTATCTCTTCAAAAAAAGAAATAACAGCACAAATATTTAAAACTTTTTTAAGCTACCTCCAGAAGGGTTATTTATAAATTATTTAACCTCCATTTTAAGTAGCATTTCATTTTCGATAAATGCTTCCAGCTCATCGCCTACTACGCATTCGCCTACACCCGCAGGCGTGCCGGTAAAAAGCAAATCACCAATATTTAAAGAAAAATAATTAGAAATGTGTGAAATGATATAGTCGAAACTAAAAATCATTTCCTTGCTATTTGCTTGCTGTACCAACTCTTTATTCTTGTAAAAAGTAAAGTTGATATTTTTTTTATTGAAGGTAGGCGTAATATCTAAAAATTTTCCTACAGCGGCAGAATTGTCGAATGCTTTGGCTTTTTCCCAAGGCAGCCCTTTTGCTTTAAGGTCGTTCTGTATGTCCCTTGCTGTAAAATCTATGCCTGTAGTTATGCCATTATAATAATTGGCGGCATGCCTTTCCTGAATATATTTGCCGTTTTTGCATATCCGCAACACCAATTCGCATTCGTAATTGAGTTCGTTTGTAAATTCCGGGTAATAAAACGGGGTATGACTTTGTAGAAGCGCACTTTTAGGCTTCATAAAAATCACTGGTTCGTCCTCTATATTGTTACCAAGTTCCTTGGCATGTGCCGTATAATTGCGGCCTACACAAATTATCTTCATTTTATTTATATTAGTAGGATAGCCGGGGTTTAGGGAGCGAATATAAACAAATCAAATAAACAAATCAATTTATGTAACTACTTAAACTTTTTAAGGCGTAATTGACAGCTTATTAATCAGGTTCATTGTCTGCTCAATACCAACAGCAGCAAAGCTTTCAATAACTTCTATACATTTATCAATTTTTAAATGTACAGTTGAGGTTTCATTTTTTAACCATTTACTAAGTACAAACTCTACCTGCATGCCTTTAGGATAATCGTTGCCAATACCAAACCTAAGCTTTGGGTATTTATCTGTACCGAGTGTATTTTGAATATCTTTTAAGCCATTATGCCCTGCATCAGTACCATTGGGGCGTACACGTAACTTATCCAATGGCAAAGCCAAATCATCTACAATTGTTAATGTATTTTCTAACGGGATTTTTTCTTTATCCATCCAATATTTAAAAGCCCTTCCACTTAAATTCATAAATGTGGTAGGGCAAATACAAATAAACTGTTTTCCTTTCCATTTTACTTCTGCCTTGTAAGCTAGCCTTTCAACAGTAAAATCCCCTCCATGCTTCTGCACAAATGCATTCACTACATCAAACCCAATATTATGTCGGGTGTTCGCATATTCGGTGCCTATGTTGCCAAGGCCTACAATTAAAAATTTTGACATTAGGGAACGAAGATAAAATAAAAAGGATATTCTCTTAACAACGTTTGGTAATTATAATACAATGCCATTAAGTTTAAACTTTTTATTTACTTTGGAGAAGGTCATGTTCATATAAAGACAAGGATGAACCCTTACTTTAATGACATTCAATTAACTCCAAAATTAATATTAAAACAATTCGTTTATCTATGGCACAAAAGCATGCCGGTAGATAAACGCAAAATGTTTATTAAAAGTGTGACAAGTAAGAAGAAATAAAATCTAAGAATTAAGCACCGGAATTATAATTAATTATTAGAATTAGGTGTTACATGCGCAAACGTTTTTTGAATGGTTGTTAAACACTAAATTGTTTAGTATATTTGTACCAAATAGTTTAGTATGTTCAAAAGTATAAGCCAGATAGAATTTTC
>JANXVN010000284.1 GCA_025351645.1 Ferruginibacter sp. | reverse complement strand
TAATTTTAATTCCTGCCCTTTTCATTCGGGTATAATTTAAAACAAGGCGTGCTTTGCCAAATTTTTTTTGTATCAATATCCATTGCGGAAAGCTTGCCATAAAAAGCTGCGCCAGTATCTATATCCCAAACATTGCAGGCTTGCATAGGTACGGTTACATCGTAGTTGGTGGTAGGCGTATGCCCAATGCAAATTTCATCATACAGCAATAATCTTTTGGGGTATAATTTCGATTCTTTCTTTATTTTTTTGTCCATCACCAGTGCCATTTCCCATAATGTCCTGTCCCATGAAAAATTGCTGGCGTACATCTCTTTTTCGGGACCGTGCATGGAGGAAAACCCAGCATGGATAAACAGGCGGTTCTTCTCATCGATATAATAATTTTTCAGGCGGTTAAAAAACTCCCGGTGTGTTTGTGTTGCCTTCTCAGTTAAATTTTTATAACTCTCTACAGTTGCTTTTCCACCATGCTTTAGCCAGGTTTCGTCAGGCTTTTTTCCATTCAGCCAATCTTCGCACCAGGCATCGTGGTTGCCTTTTATAAAAGTGCACTCATAGTTATGGCCTAATTCCATGAGGTAAGTAATAGTTGCCGCAGACTGTGACCAGCCATCAACATAATCGCCTAAAAAAATAAGCCGGTCATCCTTTTGGATATCGATTTTTTGGATCAATTCTATTAATGCTTTTAAAGCGCCGTGTATGTCGCCTATTACGATTGATCTGCTCATGAGGTAAAGTTGATGTAAATTGGTGGCACAGCATTAAACAGCCATACGCCATTTTCCGAAAGGTAAAACAAATGCCCTTCTTTAAACATTTCGTCAGCCGCAACTGGTTAGATGAGTCTATTGATGAATTAAACCTGGCCTTAATTTATCCTTTACGTCCATTAACGCAAATCCAAGGAAATTTAAACCACGCCATTTTTTGGATTAAGCGCTTCAATATTGTCACCAGCAATTCCTATACCCCATATAGCATCCATCGGGCTAGCTTCAACAAGTACCTTGCCATCAGTTGAAAATAAAAAATCCCGCAAACTTTCGTGCTGGTTAAACTTATGATAGCTTCCTTCAATTACAATTTGCTCATGTTTTTCTTCCAGATAACATCATCATACCCACTTACCAATCGGCCTAAGCTTTTTACTTTTGCCGGATCATCGGTTGCGATAATTTGTTCCGCAATAGCTTTATCTCCAAATAAAAGCGCCTTCTTTTCCATCATCCAATGCTCGGAAGTTTTGTAGATTTTATCATCCACAGTAAAAGTGCCTTGCCACCATTGGCTGAAGCAGCTTTTTGTAATCGACAAATCTTTTGCTGGTTTATGTCCCCAAAAAAATAGGTAACCAAATTGTTTCCCATCATCGATATTCTTAATTAATGACTCTTTTGTGTACTTCATTCTAAAGTGAATTTTTAATCCGATCCCTAATAGTTTGCAAGCTATCATCCACCAATAATTTACCATCTTTAAAAACTGTTTTAAGTTCTCCTTCGGCTTCTTCTTGCCAGGTGCATTCGTCTTTATATTCCAGCTTGCCGGTTGCTTTGTTTTTGTGTACCGCAATCAATCCTTTGGCAGATTTTTTTGTGCCGTCATCAGTTTTAGGGTCTTTAAAAATTGCCCTGCCTTCTCCGTTTATTTCACCATAAGTAGCTTTCATGGCAAAACCAAAAGTATCCCTGGTTACGTATTCATAAGTAAATGAACCTAGCCCCAGCACAACATTGTAGCTGCAAAATCCTTTCAGTTTAAGCCCTTCTAAAATCTGTTCCTGCCTTTCCAGAGTTATTCCATCGCCGTAAATTAAACCAATGTGCTGGTCTAATAATTTGTAGCCCTTATTTGTAATGGTACCGCCAAAGGTTTCCCACATACACTCGATAGCGCCTTTATAAGCCGGGCTTCCTACTAGTTCTGCTTCATCACCAATGATTATTTTTACCGGATCGCCGCTATCGGGGCGGATAACTACTTTGCCGTCTCTTGCAATTATTTGGTCTTTCAACAATGGCAAAAATTCAGTAATCACTTTCCAAAAATCCCAGGTGTCGGATACGATAGAGACGATACCTTTTGGGTACACGATATTGATCAATCTTTCAAAAGTTTCGATTTCATTTTCCTGTGCACCCATGCACATTACGCTATGTTCGGTAGCAGGTACCGAACCTCCAATCAATTCTTTTTCACAATCGGCATTATAATATGTTTCTAAAAAATCGATGGCAGGTATGGTGTCAGAGCCTGTAAAACTTAGCAGATGGCCAGCACCGCTCATAATGGCATCTTCTATGCCGCTCATTCCTCTAAAAGAAAAATCATCCCCTTGCCATGGGATAAAACTATGGTCGGTACCAACTGTTTCATTTGCGTATTTTGTAAACGTTTTTAAATATTCAAATGCTGTGGTGGCAGATGTAGTTGGTTTCCAAAGTATGGCGCTCATCAAAGATTCAAGCATATTGGTGAGCCAGAAAAATTCTGGTTTAGTATTTTTTATTGTCAGTACCTGCACCTTCATTGGCACTAAAGACCCTTCTGGCAGCGCTTTTATTTCTAACGGTAAATAACCAAGGTCGTACAATGCTTCTATATGATCGTACGTGATGGCATCTTTGCCTAAATAATTTTCAATACGTCTTTTGTAGATGGCCATCACCTCCTTTTTATCAGCTTTAAAAAAATTGTTGTTAAACTGGCTGATGAGGTATTCTTTCACAAAATACTGCAATCCAAAAAAGACGATGTCGTGTATTTTTTCTTCTCTTGCTTTGCGTGGTGTAAGGTTACTGTACACCAATGTGGTGCCTTCGGGGTACTGGAATTTGTGGCCAACTTTGTAGCCATCTTTTAATAGTATGGGTAATAGTTTCATAAAGTATGTTTTAAATTTTAAATTGAAATCCTTCTTTTACTAAGTTCTTATATTGTAGTTCGTCAAATTCAAATAATTCTGGAGCCCTGTTCTTTTGCCCGCTTCTTTTTTCGCCGGTCGATTTTATTACCTTGCTTTCCAATATGCGTTTCCTAAAATTCCTTTTGTCTATGGGGCGTTGTAAAATGCATTCGTACAGGAATTGCAATTCAGTTAAAGTGAATTTTTTATCGAGCAGTTCAAAACCAATTGGCTGGTAGGTAACTTTTGCTTTAAGCCTGTTATAAGCAACTTTTATAATTTCTTTATGGTCAAATGCGGTTTTTGGTAGTTTGCTGCTTTCAAACCATTTCACATCATTTGCCGCAATGCCCGCCAATAATTCCAGCCTTCTCGGGTCTACCAAAGCATAATAAGCCACCGAAAGTACCCTGCCCCTCGGATCTCTTTTCACATCACCAAAAGTGTATAATTGTTCCAAGTAAAGGTTGTTAAGGCCCGTCTTGCTTTTTAAGATGCGCCTGGCACTTTCTTCTGGCGTTTCTTCTAAAAATAAAAATCCGCCTGGTAAGGTCCACATATTAATAAAAGGTGCCTCCTTTCTATTAATAAGCAATAACGAAAGGGCAATGCCATCATAGCCAAAAACCACGCAATCAATTGTTACCGAAGGGCGGGGATAATCCTGCAATTCATCCATTATAGTTAGTGTTATTATAACACTAATTAAAAGAAATTAAAGTTCCCTGCCAAATATTTTTTAAAAAAATACTATCTTACTGTTATAAAAACACTTTATGATTGTTGTTGCACTATATAATTTAAAAGGTGGTGTTGGTAAAACAGCCTCTTGCGTAAACTTTGCCTACCTCGCTGCAAAAGATGGCTATACAACTTTGCTATGGGATATTGACCCACAGGGCTCTACTACTTTTTATTATAAGGTTAAGCCTAAAGATGTGCAAGGCATAAAAAAATTAATTAGTAAAGATGCTAACCTGGAAAGTGCCATCTTATCTACCGAATACGAAAACCTGGAAATAATTGCTGCAGATAATTCTGTTAAAACCTTCGATATAATGGTGGAGGAAATGAAAGGCCAAAAAAACCGGCTTAAAGGTATTTTGAAGCAACTGGAAAATGACTACGATTTTGTTTTTATTGATTGCCCTCCCGGGTTTAGCGCTTTAAGCGAAAATATTTTTAGTGCGGCAGATGTTATATTGATGCCGATAATCCCTACCACATTATCTATACGCACCTACAATATGGTAAAAGATTATTTTAAAGAAAAAGAGCTGGATAGTACCAAACTAATGTGCTTTTTCACCATGGCAGACAGGCGCAAAAATATGCACAATGAAATAATGGAGCAGTTGTATAAAGACAAAAAATTCTTTCAAAACTACATCCCTTATTTATCTGAAGTAGAAAAAATGGGTATTCACCGCCAGCCGATTGAAGAGTATGCCCGCAGCAGCTATGCGGCTAAATGTTACCATGAATTGTGGACGGAAATTAAAGAAGGCGTAGTTGAATAACAAATATCCAACAACGCCTCAAAGAAGTAAAATAACCTTTATTTAATTTAATATCATGTAGGATATACTTGTAAACCCTCCTTCTGTAAAGGTATACCTGTTAAGGGTGGGGTCGTCAATATCGTTAAGCGTTCCGGAAAAAGTTGCGGTAATACTGCCAGAAGTAGTATTAGATGTATTTGCAGAAATATTGATTAGCCCTTTTATCCCGTACACATCAGTAAGCCAGCTATCATTACCTAAAGATGTTGAAAGGGTATAAAAAGCATAACTGCCTTGGCTTTCATCCAAATCAGGGGTGGCAGGGTCATCTTCCAAAAATAATCTTACCGGCTGAGGCCCTAAACCTACGTTATTTCCAATAGCAGTGGGGGCACCAATAGTAATTGTTAACCGGTAATACCCATTTGTAGAAGTACCTGTAAGGTCAAATCTTTTTTCGTTTGTAGCGGTGCTCCTTACAAACGTTGAGGCAATTATATTGAATGTAGTGAGCGTGTCGTTTATTTTTACATGAAAGGAGCCAGTGATTGGTATTACTATGTTTGGCAATACCGTAACGGAAAATGAGCAGCCATTATTAGGCGGCGTAAAAGTTGAAATACCTGCATTACCAGGCGTACCGGTTGCTGTTAGAGTTACAGATTGATTGCCTGTTGTAGTGAAATTTCCGGAGCCCACAAATGAAAATCCATTTACAACTGGGGTTGCAATTGTATAAATACCAACAGTACCAACATTTATACTAATAACAACAGCGTTAGAAGAAGTTAAAGCAGTGCCGGCCTTATAAATACCGTTTGGTACCGCAGCGGTACAAATGCCCGGAGAACCGCCATAAGTAAATATTGCTGTTGAGGCATTGCTACCTAATACAGTAATTGAAAATGTACAACCGCTTAAGCCGGGCGAAAAATTAAAAGTACCAGCAGACAATGGCGTACCCGAACCTGTAAGCACAACAACCTGTGTACCAGTAGTAGTAAAAATACCTGCGCCTTTAAAAGATATGCCGTTTACAACAGCAATAACCATTGAATAACTGCCAATAGTATCAACTTTTACGGTGATGGTTACTTTGTTTGCAGCAGTAAGAAGAATACCTGTTTGATAGTTGCCAGCAAAGATTGCATTGGTACATGTGCCCGTGCCACCGGCAATAGTGAATACGGCTGCGCCACCGGGTACCGGAATACTATCTTGTGTGCTATATTCTTTTTGGCACGAAAAAAAGAAGAGCGATGAAATAATTAATAAAAAGTAAGGAGTTAATTTTAGCATGGTAACCAGTTATTTGATAATTTAGAGAAAGTTTATTACAGGATAGCTATTTTTTTAAACTTAAAACTTACACGGGTTGCAAATTCAATTATTTCATCAACATTAATACAATTTTATGAAAAGAGAACTCACCAGTTGGTTTAGCCCTTCTTTACAAAGTGAAATGCCCATTGCCGTTTACGGCGATTACGGTTTTGCTTTATTATTGATACCTACTGCTGCTGCAGATTATCTGGAATATGAACGCTTTCAACTAATAGAATCTTTAGCGCCTTACATTAATGCAGGTAAAATAAAAGTGTATTCAGTAAATAGCATGAACAATGAAAGCTGGATGAATTACCCAATGCAGGGCGAACATAAAGCCTTACGCCACAACCAGTTTAATGAATATATTTATAACGAAGTAGTACCTTTTATAAAAGTGAACGCATCCTGGCAAACGCCGGTTATTGTTTCCGGGGCTTCGTTTGGCGCTTTGCATAGCATGAATTTATTTTTAAAACGGCCAGACCTTATTGATGGTGTTATTGCAATGAGTGGCGTATATGACTTAACTGAATATAGCCGCGGCTTTTTTGATGAGCAGGTATATTATAATTCTCCCGTGCACTATATGCCTAACCTTACTGACCATGCAATTTTAGAACAGATAAGAGATAGCCGGCATATACATATTTTAACCGGTTGCGGCGATCACGAAGCCCCGGATGCAGCCAGAAGGTTTGCAAATATTTTATACAATAAAAATATCAATTACGAATTGAGCGTTTGGGGCAACGAATGGAAGCATGATTGGCCAACATGGAGGGCGATGTTGCCACTTTTTATAGATACTAGGTTTTAGTGCTTTCAGCTGCAACTTAAAAGTTCAAAATAAAGAATAAATATTAAATATGTACAATCAATACCGTTAAGTGAAGGATTTGTATGTTTGCCCTTATCTCACCTTAACCTTCATCAAAGTAGCGAAAAGGACTTAATTAATGGCATTGTATGTACAATATTTATTTTGATGAAAATAAATAAACAAAAAAAAATTATTAATGCAATAAAACATTCAATTTTAAGTTTTTATATCATACCAATATTTTAGTCATGAAAATCATAATTGTAATTTTTGCTTTATTGTGTTCAATAACTTTATACCTCATTGAACATTCAACTGCTGATAGAGTGGCGCAGAAAAATTAAATAACTTTTTTTGCAGCGTTCATAAGTAATTTATACTCCTTCCTTCCCGTACATATCTATAATTTTTAGGCTTGCTTTTTTGCAGGCCCAAGGTGTCTTCTATAATGGATAATAGGAGTAAACTGACTAATGTTTATTTTGATTCAACCATCTATAATTACCTATGCATCTTGCATAACTCTAAATTGATAATTATTTTAAATCAAACTCTTATAGCCATTATCTGCATTGCTTTAATTAATACAAAGTATTTAGTACTTTCATGCTAACAAATTTTGGCATGGCATTTACTATAACAAGTGTAAGAAACAGCGGTTTCGATAAAATTATTTTAAAAGATGAAGGCACACAGGCTTCGGTTGAAATAATACCGGCTTGCGGCGCCATTTTGCAGGCATTTAACGTTTTTCATAATGGAAAATTAATGAATGTTGTGGATGGATATGATTCCGAAGCCGATTTTGCTGCCCATGCAGAAACAAAAGGTTTTAAAAGCTGCAAGCTATCGCCTTTTGCCTGCCGTATTAAAGATGCTGTTTATAAGTTTGCGGAACAAGTATATACGGTTGATAAATACCTATCCGCAGGCAATGCATTGCATGGTTTATTGTATGATGCCTCATTTACTTTAACTCATAAAGAAGCAACCAACGAAAAAGCTATTGTTGTTTTAACCTACTCATATAAAGGCGTCAATAGCGGATATCCATTTAAGTATGATTGCATAGTGACATACACGCTCACTAAAGAGAATACGCTACATATTAAAACTGAAATTGTTAACAGCGGTGAGGGGATAATCCCTATGCAAGATGGATGGCACCCTTATTTTACATTTGGGGGCACTATCGACGATTTGCAGCTTGAGTTTCAAAGCAAAGAGCAAATAGTATTTGATGCTACCATGATACCCACAGGCGAAATAATACCATACCAGCAATATGGGTCGCTTAAAAAAATTGGGACCGCTCAATTTGATGACTGCTTTACTATAAATTTTGCAGCGTGCCAGCCAGCCTGTGTTTTAAGGGATGTTGCAAAAAAACTGCAAGTTGAGATACATACTGATAAAAGTTACCCCTATTTACAAATATATACGCCACCACATCGTAACAGCATTGCTATTGAAAATTTAAGTGCCATACCTAATGCATTTAATAATGGTATTGGTTTAATAACTTTGGCCCCGCAAGCAACAGCAAGCTTTACAACTACTTATAAAATAACTTTGTTAAAATAACTGATGAACACGATTGCTACAAAAGTTTTACAGCGCTTTACAGAAAGCTTTGCTTCTACCCCAAACCTATATTATTCGCCCGGGCGCATAAATTTAATTGGCGAACATGTGGATTATAATGATGGTTTTGTACTGCCAGCCGCCATTAACAAAGGCGTATATTATGCTATTGCGCCTAACCAAAGCAACGAAATTTATTTTTATGCTATGGATTTTGATGAACAGCTTAAAATAAATATTGCTGATATAAAAAGAATGAGCGGCTGGCAGAATTACGTGCTAAGCGTTGTAAACGAATTTACTTTGTTAAGCAATACTATAAAAGGCTTTGATTGTGTGTTTGCAGGCGATATACCTCGTGGCTCCGGCATGAGTTCTTCTGCAGCCGTAGAAGGCGGCCTGGCTTATGCGTTGGATGAAATGCTGCAAACTGGCTTAACAAGAGTGGAAATAGCGTTGCTGTGCCAACGAGCAGAACATAATTATCCCAATGTGCAATGCGGCATTATGGATCAGTTTGCCAACATGATGGGCAAGAAAGACCATGTGTTGCTGCTGGATTGTAAAAGCTTAGAGCACCAGTATTTTCCGTTGCATTTACAAGGATATAAAATTGTGCTGTTGAATAGCAATGTGCACCATACTCTGGCATCTGGCGAGTATAACATACGCCGCCAGCGTTGTGAAGAAGGATTGGGCATTTTAAAAAGTAAGCTTAACATCCAATCTTTTCGGGATATTACAAGCGTACAAGATTTAATGGCTTTTAAAACCCTGATGCCAGAAAAAGTTTTTAATTGCTGCCTGTATGTAATTGAAGAAATTGCTCGTACAAAAAAAGCTGCGGCATTGTTACAGAAAGACAATATAGTTGAGTTTGGCAAACTGATGTACGCTACGCATGAAGGATTAAGCCAATTATACGAAGTAAGCTGTAAAGAATTAGATTTTTTAGTAAACGTAGCCAGCAAAAACAGCGATGTTATAGGCGCAAGGCTTATGGGTGGCGGTTTTGGCGGCTGTACCATTAATATTGTAAAAGAAAGCGGCGTACAGCAGTTTATACAAAAAGCTACTATTGAGTATCAGCAAAACCTAAACATAACCCTTGAAGCTTATATTACTGAAACTGATAATGGTACTTATAAAATAATAAATTAACAGGTTAATGCAACTAATATTAGTGAGATAATAATACTAATCCATATAAAAAGTATAGGGGCAAACGATGTTTGCCCCTATACTTTTTATATGGCTGATACTTTGGATTAAAAATTACCCAAAACAACACTACATCCGTTCGCTCAATTCTAACCAGCGCATTTCCTTTTGGTCTAGTAATTCTATAATTACGCTTACACGTTCTGCCATTTTTTGCAAATCATCAAAGCCTGGGTTTCCAGTATTCATTGTAACCTCAACAGTGGCTTTTTCTTTTTGTAATTCGGGTATTTCTTTATCTATTAGCTCCAGTTCTCTTTTTTCTTTAAAAGATAATCTTTGGGAAGTAGTTAAAGTAGGAAGAGGGGCGGCGGCAACTGGCTCTACAATTTTTGGTTCCTGCTTAATTAATTGCCTGTCGTCTGTAAGGCTGCCGCTGGCAATGGCTTCCCTGTATTGGGTATAATTACCCGGGTAGTCCCTTATTACGCCGTTTCCTTCAAAAGCAAATAAATGGTCTACCATCCTATCCATAAAATAACGGTCATGGCTTACAATAAGTATGCAGCCCGGGTATTCCATTAAAAATTCATCCAATGTGCGCAAAGTCTGTAAATCAAGGTCGTTGGTAGGTTCATCCAACACCAAAAAATTAGGGTTTAAAAACAGCACGCTCATTAGGTGGAGCCTGCGTTTTTCGCCTCCGCTTAATTTGCTTAATGGGGTAAATTGCTGTTCTGCGTTAAAACCAAATTTTTCCATAAACTGGCTGGCACTAATTTTACTGCCATCATTTAACGGAAAATACTCAGCCATATCTTTCACGTACTCAATAGCTCTTTTATCTTCTTTATACACCAGCCCATCCTGGCTAAAATTGCCAAAAACCACGGTATCGCCATGGTTTATTTTACCACTATCCGGGGCTTCCATCTGTAAAGCAATCTTTAAAAAGGTAGATTTGCCAACGCCATTTTTACCTACCACGCCAATACGTTCGCCGCGTTTAAAAGTATAATCGAAACCCTTCATTATTTTAAGGTCGCCATAACTTTTGTGTACTTTTATCAGCTCTAAAATTTTACCGCCGAGCCTGGTCATTTTAACCTGCAGGCTTACTTCTTCCACATCTTTTTTAAGCTTTACTCTTTCCTCTACATCTACAAATGCATCTTGCCTGCTTTTACTTTTTGTGGTACGTGCCTTAGGTTGTTTGCGCATCCACTCCAATTCTTTCCTAAAAATATTTTTATCTTTTTGAAACTCGCTTTGCTGCACTTCAAGGCGCATGCTTTTCTGCTCTAAAAAGTTATCATAATCACCTTTGTACACATACACTTTTTCTTCATCAATCTCAACAATTTCATTGCTTACGGCATCTAAAAAGTAACGGTCATGCGTAACTAATAGCAGCGTAACTTTTGCGGCTGCCAGGTAATCTTCCAGCCACTCAATCATTTCCACATCTAAATGGTTGGTAGGCTCATCCAGTATCAACAAACAACGGCCAGCGTGTAAATCAGCTTCAATTAATGCTTGTGCCAACGCAACTCTTTTCTTTTGCCCACCACTTAAATTGCCCACTTTTTCGGTAAGGTGGTGTAAGTTTAATTTACCCAAAATTTGTTTAAGGTCGCTTTCAAAACTCCAGGCGTTTAGGTCATCTAATTTAGCCATTAATTCACCCAATTTGTCCATATCATCCAGGCCTTCCTCTAAAAATTGTTCATACTCTTTTACAACTTTTACAACTGGGTTATCGAGGCGAAGTACATTGTCCCAAATGGTTTTATTGCCATCAAAGTCATTATCCTGCTGCAGCATTACTACTTTAATATCCTTATGTACCCAAACAGTGCCTGAGTCAGGCTTATCCAGCCCTGTAATAATTTTTAGCAGGGTACTTTTACCGCTGCCATTGCGGGCAACCAAGGCAAATTTATCTCCTTCTTCTATATTTAAAGTGATATTTTTAAAAAGCGTCCTTATCCCAAACGATTTACTGATATTTTCTATTGAAGCATAATGCATAGCGGCAAAGGTAATGGAGGAATATTTAAGTTGGGCATGTTTGGAAAGATCGACTTTATTTTGACCAACGGATTTAAGCGATTATATTTTTTAACATGGTGATAATGACAATAAGTTATGGATTTATATTTTTGTCTTAACGTATACCATCTTTATACCTATCCAAATGAAAAAAAGGCCTTAGCCTGAAGGTTTTGACAGTTTTATGCATCGTTTGATGAAAAAATAACAATAATTATTTAAATAAAATTCAAATAATTACAAGTTTATATTGTTGCAATTACTTTTAATTTCCTGTCATAAAGTTGGAGATTACTATAAATAGTAGTTAAAAAAGGTACTTATTAACTTTGGCATTTTATTCAATTAGCTTTTTATATATATTAATTAATTTATATATATATATATCTTTCCGCACTGTTTGGTTTGCATATTGTTTTGCTTTAGCTGCCATTTCAGAAACATTTATTTTATTTTCTGAAATATCAATTATTATATTTGCAGCCGTTTCTGAGTCATTTAGTGGGAAATAAATAGCATTTTCCTTTACAATAGATTTTAGTGGATCAATATCCGATAGCAGCAGAGGAAGTCCGGCTGCCATTGCCTCAAAAACTGATAATGGAAATCCCTCATTTTTAGAACTCATTATAAATAAATCGTAATCTTTTAAAATAAAATTGATATTTTTTACAGGGTTTTTTAATAGTACATTTATTTTAAAATTTATTATTGTTTCTTGTAATTTTTTAATATTCCCGTCTCCATAAATATCTAAATGTATTTTACGATTTTTTAATTTTCGAAATATATCAAGCAAATAAAAATAATTTTTTTGTGTACGAAAATTTCCAACTGCTACAATTCTAATTTCCTTATCGGCAGAAAATGTAATTTTTTTTTGTGGGTGTAAAAAAAAAGAATCGTCAATAAAGTTATTAAGCACAAAGGAGTCTCCTTTAAATTTTACCGTAGATAAAAAATCTTTTTTTGTAAATTCAGATAGAAAAATGAGTTTAGCATTTTTTTTATTAAAAAAAAGAATCCGTTCAAAAAATTTAAGCAAAGTCCTTGGGGAAAGATCAGTAGAATAAGTATTATGCATTGTGTGTAAATGCGGTATATGTGACGGGCAAGCCAATTCCGAATAAAAACTAGCGGGGTTTAGATGGCTATGAACAATATCTATTTTATTGGTATGAATAATTTTATTTAAATCATTTACTAATCTTACAATATCCGTTATCCCTTTATAATTTAAAAAATGCACTTTAATTTTCTTATCCAATCGATGTAGTAAGTAAGTAGGGAATTTAAAATAAGCAAGATGATTTTCAACATGTTCGCTTAGCCCTCCGGGAGAAAGGGAGTTAGTAAGCAAAATTTCTGCTCCACCCATTGTCATGGAATTGATTACGTGTAAGATTTTCATAAAGGGAATTAACTTCAATGCTGTATTAATTAACCAAAGTTAATTCCTTTTCTTAGTTCATCATATCAATTATACTTTTTGCATAATTTTTTACATCCTTTTTATAATCGTAATTGATTAGGGATGGTGCTCCATCTTGTAGTAATTTTTTCATGGCCCTAACCAATTCTTTTATATCATTTGGTGCAAAAAAATGGACATTTTCAGATATTTGTTCTTTATGAACCGCTAAATCTGATAAAATAATATATTTTCCTAATAATTTGGCATCTTCAACTGTGGTATTCCAGCTTTCAAAAAAGGAGGGTTGTATAATGGCGATACTATTTTTCATCAAACTCAATTGATCTTCCCTGGGTATTAATCCTAAAAAGAAAACATTATTTGCAAGTTGATTTTCGGTTACATAATCCATTAAACCTGCCACGTAATTTTTACTTTTATCCGAACTTACTTTTTGGTTCCCTGTAATTATACATAGCAAATGAGGAAATTCCTTCTTTAATTCGTTAAGTGCTTTTAAAACTGCAATATGATTTTTATGAATCCAAAATTGATTTGAAACAATAAAATAAGGCCTGTCTACATTATACTTCTTTTTTAAATCGGCGATATTAATATCTGAAAAATCAGGATGAGCGGTTGTAAAAGTCAACTTGTGCATTCGAGATTGGTGTAAGGGAAAGATTTTATTAAAATCATCAATACACCATTGGCTGCACAGCACAATATCGTGTTTGCCTTTAATAATTTTTAGCTTTAAATTATGATGGACCCTTAGTTCTTTTTTAGAAAAGTTTTCGGGTAAATGATAAGTCTGCAAGTCTGCAAGCCATAGTAATTGCCTTTTTGTATTAATATCTTCGCTAGGTATCACTAAACTTAAAACACCATCTAGTGGCTTACCTCTATAAGTTTTTGCGTTAAGTAAATTAAATTTAGGGCCATTAATAATAGTTCTATAAATTCTATTAATAGCGCGTGCCCAAACAGGCAAATATTTAATGGGTACTATTTGTAGATAAGGATAATCAATTTTTTTTATCATCTCAATGGGAGCGTCCGGCGAAACAAAAGCAAACACTTCAGGTTTATCTTCATCTGGCAAATTGCTTAATGCATTAATAATATTCATAAAATATATTACTGCACCGGTTGCGGTAGCGTAAGCAATATCAAAGCGAATACCTAAACGTTTTCTTTTAACCATTGTATAGTTTGTTTTAAACCTTGCTCAAAATTTGTTTCAGCAACAAAGCCCATATTGCTTATAAGGCTAATGTCTGCTTTCCAGTTTGAGGGGTATCCGGGTATTGAATTACCGCTAAATTTAATTTTTTTATTTGGTGCTGCTAATTTTACGAATGCAACAGCCACATCGTTAATATTCCTTTCTACGCCACTAGCTATATTGTAACATTCGCCTTGCATCGGCGCAAGGGTAAGTACTTTTTCTACCGCCAACATAACATCTTCTACATAAATAAAATCTCTTGAATCTGTACCTGAACCTTGTAACTCTACAAAATCTTCATTTTTATTGCATTTATTAAATAGGTCATAAAAAAGCATTTTCGTTTGCCCCGGGCCAAAAACTGAAAATAACCTAAGGGAAGCAGTTTGTACATGATAAAGTGATGCAAATTCTTTACACATTTGTTCGGCAAAATACTTATGCCATCCATAAGGCGAAACAGGGTTCATATCAGCTGTTTCCAACACCGGCGATTGTTGTGTGTTGCCATACACCGCGGCAGAAGAAAAATAAATATACTTGCAATGAAAATCTTTAAGCATATCCAGCAGCTTAAAATGAAATAGCACGTTTGCTTCAAAATCTATAGAAGGAGATTTTACTGACAAAGCAACATTAGCAGAACCAGTGGCATTTATAAGCACATCAATTTTATGGGTTATGCACAACTCTTTTATTTGTACAATACTTTCTTCGCGCCAATTAATAGCGAATACATTGTGGGCATCGATTTTATTAAAAAAACTGGCAAGATGGCTGCCTATAAACCCGTTTGCGCCTACTATTATAATATTCATTTGGGGGTATTTAAATTGTACGGTAAACATTTGATCCGCAACATTTTTAATCGCAGATTTGAATAAATTAAATTTAAAAGCGCAATTTAAATAGCAACATCAATTGTTCTATATACATTTTCAAATTTTGTGGTTACAATTGTATTGGGGGGTACATCTTTTGTAATAACGGCGCAGGCTCCAATAATTGATCCTTTACCAATTGTAACCCCTTTTAAAATGGTTGCATTAAAACCTATCCAAACATCATCTTCAATTATTATCGGCTTTGCATTTAAATCAATATTTTCGGCATAAAAATTAGTTTCAATTGTTTTTTTATAATCCTCATGTCTTTCTAATTTATCAATAGGATGAGAATTGTTATCAATAATATTTACATTATGAGAAATCAGTACTCTATTGCCAATTATTATCCGTGCAACCGACCATATTTTAGTGTATGCACCAATATAACAAAATTCACCTATTTCTATTTTTCCTTGAGGAAAAACTAGTAAATGTCCTTCTACTCTAGTATTTCCTTTAATTACTAAATATGCAGATTGTTTACTTGAATTATGAATTATGGCTGTTGCCGTGAAG
>JANXVN010000237.1 GCA_025351645.1 Ferruginibacter sp. | reverse complement strand
GTTTGCTATGCCAATTAAATTTATGATTATGATGGCTGCGATTACATACATTATTTTTAATCTCTTATTCATATACTTGTTTTAATGGTGATAATTATATTTATTAAAACAAGTGGCAAGCCAAATTTTTTTTGTTGATATAAAATAATGGCTTACACACATTAGCTTAAAATAATAATGTGTTTTTAGAAAGGTTTTTTTACCAATTTTAATAATCAGAGGAGTTAATTGGCATTTAAAAGTATGCTGGGTGTTATTTATAACGTATTCCGGTAATTATTTTAATAATTATGGTTGAATAAAACTTGCTGAGTTTTTTTCTTTTATTTTAAAATTTCATTGCGCCAGATATTTAACTTGCCAAAATGAAAAAGGTTTATCATAATGAAGTGGAGATTAGCGTATTTGCTGCTCTACGTAATGCCAAACTTTTAGGATTCGTTAATGGCTTAGGAAGCACCAAGCCATAGATTTACAGTTTTTAAAATGAAAAAACAGTGAGAATAGAAGCCAAATCTATTATATCTTATCTTATCACTTTTCCATTAATTATTATTGCCCATCGCATTAGCCCCACAAACCTTGCTGGTCACCGGGCTTGACTTTTTGTTATATGGCCCCGCTGTTGCAATTAGTTTATCTTTACTTATAAAAAATACCTTCTTATATTTTGATGTAGATCCATCACTAAAGTATAGTTGACTTATACATATGGCAGGTTTCATCGGGCTGCTTTTTTTACTTAAGATGTAGGTATTTGTTGCCCTTGTATTTATAGTAAGATGACAACCTTTGGGAAACTGATGACCGATAAACTTTATAAAAAAACTGCTCTGGAATTATCTTCCCCTTTTTTACTTTGTATAAATATATTTCTGGTGGATGACGATTATAAATAAGGAGGATACCTGATATTATATAGCGTTAACTTCAGAATTTTTAACGTAGTATAAATTTATGGTTATAGGTATTAACACAGTACAGAAAACTGTATTTTACTCCAACCAATTACATCCATAACTGTATGGCAAAGTAAATGGCAAAAGAAGCATTTACAATAATACTTGCAAGCGTAATACCCAGTACCCAACGCATTGGTGATTGTGCAAATGCTAGGCTGTTAGCCATAAATGTAAAGAAGATGCCAATGCCATACAACCATGCAGATGCTCCAGCTAGTGCTAATATGCCCAGCATTATTGCTGCAACCGTTACCTGAATAAATATACAGGTTGCTGCAATGCCCAGGCGGTTAAATTCCCAAATAGGGCTTTGGTTTTTTATCCATCTATTGATGCTGTCAAAAATAGTTGTTGTGGTATTGCTTTGTGCATTTTCAAATGTAAAGTGTGATGCTGCTATTGCTTTCATGATGATTAATTTTATAACACAAAGCTATTTTCCTCCGGCCTACTTTACTATGATGCCTGTCACCCATCTTTATAATAGTTTGCCTGTTTTAAGATGATTTAAATCAGTTTATTAAAAGATGTAGCAGTCATCAATATTTGACAATCATCCGAAAGATTTGTTATTATCATTGCGCTTTTTACCACCAAAAATATACCTGAGCCGCTCAGTAAATACTAACAACGAGCTTTTTGCGTTGGATAATAATTTCTAACTCCTTATTTATTAGGAAACTGGCATAGCAATAACTACCGGGCCGGAGTGAAAAGATAACCCGGGCAATATCATAGTTAGCGATTATAATTTTTTAAGATAGCGCAATATTTTGTGTTTATAGAAGCATTGGTTAGCAGTGCTTTATTGAAGCAATTATCGCTCATAAATATCTTTCGCAGATTGTGTAAATGTTTGTTTGGCATCAAGGTCGTTAAACCTGACATCTACCAGATAACGCTTCTTCTTAAAAATATATTCTTCTATAAACCAAATAATATCAGCTTGGTTGGTAACCATCGGCGTTTCGGCAACTTCATGCCCTTTGCCCACTACCCTTTCAAAATAATAAGGGTATTTCATTTTTTCAAATACGCCTGCCAACGCAGCAGACCCGAAAATACCCTTCCATAAAAAGTTCCTTTTGTTATAGTATACCAACTTATCTTTTGTACCATGAAACATCATGATAGGCGAGGGCGGTGTTTTGTAAGATGGCTTGCCGGATGTGCTAAAAATAGCGCCTGCAAAAGAAATTACTCCTGCATAATTAAAGCCTGCTGGCAGCGCTGATGCGGTTATTGTAGCATTGCATTTTTCCCATTCTGCCGACATTACGCTGATGGCTCCGGAGCTGGAGCCGGATAAAATTATTTTTGACGTATCAATGCCATACAAGGCTGCATTGGCAAGCAAATAATTGGTGGCGCTATATAGGTCTGTTACCGCCATCCCTATGGCGGCTTGCAAAGGCTTTGTATTAAACATGCCTAACTTTTTTCCTTTTAAGCCCAACCGGTAATCAATTGAAGCAACTATAAAATGGTGGCTAACAAGCAACTTAAAATATGCTGTGTAGTTTTTGCTATCCCTGTTGCCTGCAATAAATCCTCCGCCAAACATAAATAATATGCAGGGCCTTTTAGAAGTATCTTTATTAAGCCCATAAATATCCATCTTTAACATATTGGTATCGGGCGTAGCAAATACAATTGTCTTTTTCTTCAGTAAAGTATCTTGTGCAAACAAACAAACGTGCATGCACATACATACAGCTGTAAACAAATAAATCAATTGATTTTTATACCAAGGCCTTTCTGACATAGTTTATTTTTTTAGTATCTTAAAGATACATTTTAAATTGTTAGATTTTTGAGCTAAAACAAAAAACGCATTTGAAGCCGGTTTATACAGTTACCCAACATCCCGTGAAACGGAAAAAAGCATGGCACGCAATTGGCTTATAAAAAAATAGCTTTTTTATCACAAATACGCATTTTATCGCAAAACTTAATATTGCCAATGTTATATAATAATTAAGTTTGCACCTATAAATAATTTATAAAAATAAAATAGGATAACAATGACAACAGAATCTCCAATTGAAAAAGATACTCCATCAGTAAAGATGGAAGAAAATAAAATGGGTGCTAAAAAGATAAAAAGCGCAAAGATTGCACCGGTTGCAAAGAAAAGTATATCTGCCGTAAAAAAAACTGAAAATAAAGTGGCTGCTAAAAAGATAAAAAGCGCGAAGCCCGCCTTAGCTACAAAGCAACTTGCTGCACCAGCACCAAAAGCAGCAGAAACTAAAACAGCAGCACCAAGAGCGGCAGCACCAAAAGTAGCAGAAATTAAAGTAGCCCCTAAAAAAGTAAAAAAAACTAAAGAAGCCACTGTAAAAAGCGAAAAGAAAATTTTACGTGAAGCAATTAAATTGAGCATTGAAAAAACTTTTCCAAACATTAAGAAAGCGGTTGGTGAAAAGAAATTTAATAAGCAAGTAAAAAAAGCAAGTAAAGTATTAGCTAAAGGTGCTACTAAAACAAAAAAGTAGTACCTAAAAATAAATAACAACCTTACAAGCGATTCTTTTTTAAATTGCTACTAGATTAAAAAATTATAGGTTTTTGTTTTACAGCCTGTAATTTTTTTAATTTTATTTTAATCATTCTTTAGTATCGTAAGTTTATCTTCTCCTACCTCCCATTTCCTGCGGTATTACCCACCGGATTTTAGGCCAACAATGCCTACCAATATAAGCAACAAAAAAAGCACCTGAGTTAGCTGAAATGGCTGTTTTAATAAACCGATGTCAATAATTTTTACCCCAATAATTGTAATGCCCATCCAAACTGCCAGAGCCGTGCCGGTGGGTATCGATTTTAAGGCTATAGAAAAACAATAAATATTTACCAGCCCAAAAATGGTGTTGCCAATAAAAGGCAGTAACAATAACGTGCTTGCCCCATCATCAAAAAAATGCAGCCATCTGATGGCGATTATCTTTTTCATATCCATATATTTCAACGAAAATGTCCAGGCAACCTGAAATAGAGAAGCTACTAAAAGATAGATCCACGGCATAGCAAAAGTTTAATGATAAATAGTGTGGTTATAAAAGATACAATCTCACTTTTGTACTGCTACAATATTATGCTTCCATTGTGTCCGCAGCATTATCAAAACTTAAAATTATTGTTACCAATATTGCGCTCTCTGGTTTTAATATTTAACTCCATACAGTAAAGAAAAATAAATTGTTAGCAACACCATTCAACTATTCCTGTATGCCAATAGTAAACTGCAATAAAAAGAACTGGCTTAAAATATACTATCACAACATAATTGCATAACAGTTAGGTAATATAGAGCTAACGTTCGGCAAGTAGTTTTACATCTCAATACATTTTTTAGGTTATAGAATGAAATACGCAATCAGTAAAGTTTTATAAACATGCCGTTAAGCTTGTAGAATAGTATCAACATATTATGCCGGCCATTAAGCTGGCCAACGCCCTGACTTCTTACAATCTCATTTGAAGTTAGTTTTGGTTAATGCCCTCCTTATTCCTAAGTGGGGCTATTTTTTTCCATTAATTTAAATGTAAGGCACTTGTATGGGGGCTGATACAGGCTTATATTTCAATTCCATTAAGTTAAGCCCATCCTTTTTCTTTGGAGATGGTTAGGTAAAGGCAAATATCTAAATGCTTTACTTAAGAGCCATTGGCTAATAATTAAATAATCTTGATTTTATCGCGCCCTCATAGCGTCTTCTAATTGTGTACAGATGATGTTAAAATTTTGTATAGCCTCCTGCGTGGTGAGCGGAAAATTAGCCGATACTACTTTCCATTGATGGGTTTTTTGAAGCAGCCTTTTTTCTATATCCAGTTGCTGGGTAGCACAGGTAAGCCTAAAACGTATGACTTGAGCAGACCGGTGGTATATCTCTACCTGGTATAAATATGCTTTGGTAAGCGATACTTTAAGCTTAAAATTATCCTGCATCAGCAAATATACCGATGCTAAAATAATTAGTAATTATAAATTTTATTATTATCTTTACAACATGCCTTACTACAGGATATTAATATGGACAACTAAAAAGAAGGAGCCTTTTGCCGGCATAAGGCTTATTGCCGAGCCTAATATTAATGCCGTATATAACATGATACATGCCAAAGCATTTGAAACATACCGGAAGCAATTAATAGATGTAGAAGTGCAGATGCTATCTAAATTGTGCAAGGCAGTAAAAGATATGGAGAAAGAAACCCCAAAAACTTTCAGGAGCCCGGATCGGTAAGTTTCAGTATCTCATTAAACCATAATCCCTTGCAAACGCATAAGGTTTTGTTAAACGAAGTATTTTATTCCATATAATTTTTTACCCATAAAACTAACATGGTAATTTTGCGTTTATATTTAAATTATACTTACCATGCAATAAAACAAAT
The DNA here is from genome assembly GCA_025351645.1 of Ferruginibacter sp. Taxonomy (GTDB): domain Bacteria; phylum Bacteroidota; class Bacteroidia; order Chitinophagales; family Chitinophagaceae; genus Ferruginibacter. The sequence continues at coordinate 16,055 of JANXVN010000237.1, read as the reverse complement.
AACCCCATTTATATGAGCAGGATATTTTTACATTTTTTAACATTACTGGCACTTGGTTTTACTGCCAATGCACAAATAATTTCTTTAAGCAATAGCGCAAATAATAAAGCTAAGGCTGCCCCCAAAAATGCATTGCATAGCAATGATAAAAACATAGATACCGCCACATTTGCCACTGGATGTTTTTGGTGCACAGAAGCTAAGTTCCAACAATTGATAGGGGTAAAGTCTGTTGTGTCTGGCTATGCTGGTGGGCATACAAAAAAGCCGTTGTACGAACAAGTAAGTACCGGCACCACCGGGCATGCTGAAACCTGCAATATTATTTACGACCCTTTGCAAATAAGTTACGATGAATTACTGGCGGCTTTTTTTACCGCACACGACCCAACGCAATTAAACAGGCAAGGCAATGATATAGGCACTCAATACCGCTCAGCCATTTTTTACCATACTGCCGCCCAAAAGGCAAAGGCAGATTATTATATTGCCAAACTAAATAAAGAGAAGGCGTATAAAAGTCCCATCGTTACCGAAGTAGCACCGTACACAAACTTTTATATAGCAGAAGATTATCATCAAAATTATTATAACCAAAACCCACAGCAACGGTATTGCAAATACGTTATACAGCCAGAGTTGGAAACGTTCAGAAAGGTATTCAAAGGTAAATTGAAGCAACAGTAACAATTTGTTTCTGTCATCTTATTCCTTAAATTAAATTGCTAATAAATTTCAATGCCGTTAAGTTAACAAAGAATGAAAGAACCGGGTGAGGCACTAGCTATGGATGACAGCCAGAGTTGGCGTCTCACCAGCCATAAACTTAAACTACTAAATAACTTTTATGAAATTAATATTCATTTTCGCAAGCTTAGTGTTTTTCAGTTTCACAGCTGCGTTTGCGCAAAATGTTAAAACAGATAAAGGGCATGCAAACAACCCATACTATTCTACTACGGATACCAGTATTTTAAAAGTGAGTAATGCCCAATGGAAAAAAATATTGCCCGGAGCCTTATACGCCACCGCAAGGGAACAAGCCACAGAAGCAGCTTTTACCGGCCAGTATTGGGATAAGTCAACAAAAGGCGCTTACTATTGTGCAGTGTGTGGCAATAAATTATTTAAGTCGGATGCCAAGTTTGCAAGTACCTGCGGCTGGCCAAGTTTTTTTGAGCCCATAAGAAAAAACAGTGTGGTTTATCATGATGATAAAAGTTACGGAATGCACCGCACAGAAGTAATCTGCGCCAGGTGCAGCTCTCACTTAGGGCATATATTTGATGATGGCCCGCCACCAACCCACAAAAGGTTTTGTATGAATTCCGTATCGCTCGATTTTGAGCCCGATACGGCAGTAAAGTAGTGCAGTGGTATTACACGCATCCTATAAATTTTTAGTGTGGCGATAATTTATTGTTTTATAGTAGTTTTTTGCACATAAAACAATGCCGTTAGGTTAAAACAAAAAAGTGCAAGTGGCGGATTCTTATCAAGGTTGGTGCCTCAATAACTGTCGCTGGCTTTTCTTTACTGCATTTACTGATTCAACGTAAAAGCAGTACCATCCACCACATGTCGATTGTATAACTTTAACTGGGCTTCTAAGCCAGCCAACCTCTTACAACATTCAGGGCTTAGGGTTGTAGTTAAAATCAGGGAATGTTAGCCCAACCTTGTACAAAAGATAAGTTGAGAAAAAATACTTAAGCCTTTTTTCTTCTGCATTTATAACGCCAACCAAGTAAGGCGCAATACTTGCCACACCTCGATTAATCGACAATTTTTATTTCGCCTGTTTTATATAAGTTTATTGCCCGTTGCAAAACAGTGTTAATTGTCTTTAATGGTAAATCTGCATTTGGGTCAAGCAACATAATTTTCATTCTGCTTCGGCCTTCCTTAATTAAAAAAGGTTCGTCAAACCGTATTCCTTCTACAATCCCAATGTAAGGCTGCCTATATTTTTTGTGAAACCACAAATAACAAAACATTTTTTCTTTGTAGCAAAAAAACGGCATTCCATATTTTAAAACGTTTGTAACTTCCGCATCTTGCGAAAGGATGATTTCCCTCAATGCAAGCAAAAAACCTTTTATAGGTTCTGCTTGTTGCAGATAAAAATTATCAATTTGTTTCCTTGTTATTTTGTGGCTACAAATATATCAACTTCTACGTTTTCTGCATTTTGAGCTTTTTCTCTATATACTTCAAAGTCTGCTACAAAAGTCCTGTTTAAATCAGCATTCCAAATTTTTGTCCATTCGTTAAAAACTATTCCTTTCAAAATATTTCCTTTGGCTACAAATTTTTCATAATCGGCTTCTTCAAAAGTTTTGCCTGCCATTCCGCTGGGAATGTTGTTTAGGTTTTCCACCTTGCAACCTAAAATTGTGGTGTACGGTTTTGTATGGTCTTTTTCGTAGTCAGTATAAATGCAGTAAATCGCGTTGTCAATTTTGTTAGTAATTTTTTCTGCAATTCCTTCGGTAATAAATTTATTCCAAATTGCCGGAATATCTAGCCCAGCTTGTCCATTCTCGTTTGTAGTGCGTACTGAAATGCCGATAACGCTAAATGATTTAATTTTTTGAATGCCCATCTTATAGTTTTTATTGTTGAGCCACAAAACTAAAACGGGCTTACGACAACCCTATGTCAAGGGTGCTGAAGAATATTTTTCTTTACAAATTTCAAAATATTCTGGAAGTGTAATTTTATGTGGTTCAAATGTTTCGTTAAGTACGTTTAAGCTTTGGATCCTGTCCAATCGAAAAGCCCTGAAATCTTTTCTCAATCTGCAAAAGGCAATGAGCAACCAATTTTCTTGTGTGCTGTAAATTGCAAAAGGCTCAACAATTCTGTCTGTTGTTTGCTCTGTGTCAGTTGAATGATATTTTATTTTTGAAAGATTATAATTTGTCAAAGCCAATTGTAAGGCTGATAAATAATTACTCGTTCGGCCGTTGCCTGCATTATGCCCGAAAACAATTCGATTAGAAAGCAAGTTTGCTTTGTCTTTTATGCCGCTGCGTAAAACCGATTTTATTTTATTGATGGCTTCAGAATAGTCTTTTACAAATGAAGCGTCCTTATTTTTTATTATTAATTGTTCGGCTGTAATCAAAGCATTCGCTTCGCTTTCAGTAAACATTATCGGCGGAATGCGGTAGCCGTCCATTAAAGTATAACCTTTCCCTTCTTCTGTAAGAATGGGAACGCCCGATTGTTCCAAAGCTTTGATGTCTCGATAAATTGTCCTGTTGCTAACCGAAAATTTATTTGCTAATTCCGAAGCAGTCAAAAGCCGTTTCGTTTGCAACTGTGTAAGAATTGCAGTTAATCGAGAGAGTCGTTTTGTGCCGTTGTCGTTCATTGGTCAAAGGTCGGAAAGTTTGTGTTAGCTTGTTGGCCGTTGCATTACGCCTTGCCAATTACTCCCTATTGATGCTAGGGCCAAAACTATTTATTTCTTAAAAAATGTATTGCGGTATAGTAAAAGTAATGCAGGTGCCTTTGGCTTGTTCGCTTTGTACGCTAATGCTGCCCCCTTGCTGAGTCACAAAATCTTTAACCAATATAAGCCCAAGCCCGGAGCCTTTTTCATTATTGGTACCAGGCGCAGAAGTATTTGCCATGCCAGTAAAAAGGTTTTGTTTTACGTCATCATTCATACCAACTCCTGAATCGGTGATGGAAACCGCAATCAATTTATCAAGGCTTATTGCGGTAATGTCAATGGTGCCTTCTGGTGGCGTATATTTAATAGCGTTTGTAACCAGGTTTTGAAAGATAGACCTTAGCATCAGCGTATCTGCGTGTGCAAAAATTGCAAAGCTTACTTTGTTTTTTAGGATAATATTTTTTTGGGTGGCGATAGCTTTTAGTAGTTCGAGGCTTTCATCTACAGCCTGCGCCAGTAAAAGCTTTTCAGGCTTTACCGTTATTTTTTCACGCTGCTCCTGTGCCCAGTCTACCAGCTCGTTCAGTTGTTGCAATATCCTTTTTGAGGTACGTTGGATGATTGTTATCAGTGGCTGTATGGTTGCATATTCCGGTGCCTCCGTATTGCTGCTCAAAGTGTCGGATGATATCAGCAATGCTGTTAACGGATTACGCAGGTCGTGAGAAATTACAGATAAAAATTTATCTTTTGAGAGGTTAAGGTATTTTAATTCAGTATTCAATGTCTCCAGTTCGCTCGTCCTTTCCAGCACCCTTTTTTCCAGGTTAATGTTGGAGCGCAACAGCTCCTCATTTATTTTAATCAGCTTTTCTTCCTGCTTTTGCAGCTGGATATTTTTTCGCTGCAATTCTGCAAATATGCCTACTTTACTTCGTAGTATCAATGGGTTTACCGGCTTGCGGATATAATCTACCGCACCTATCTTGTAGCCTTTAAAAACAGATTCATCTTCATAATCCTGCCCGGTGATAAATATAATGGGGATATGCCTTAATTTTTCACGCTGGTAAATTAGTTCGGCCGTTTCGTAGCCATCCATGATTGGCATACGCACATCCAATAAAATAAGCGAAAGGTCGTCTTCTTTTAAAAGGATCTTAAGCGCTTCTTTACCGGAAAGCGCCGTTAAAAAAGTGTAGCCATCTTTTTCAAGGATAGCTTCCATCGACATAATATTGTCTGCATTGTCATCAACTAACAAAATTTTTACCATTCGCTTATCATAAATATTTAAACATAGGGCAATTATATCCTACACCATTTCTTCATTGTAAAGCCATACCCGCATTAAAGAAAGCAACTGGTCTGTACGAATCGGTTTTGTTATATAATCCGATGCGCCTGCTTCTATACATTTTCTACGGTCGCCAACCATTGCTTTTGCTGTTACGGCAATAATGGGAAGGTACTTATTTTTTTCTTCCTTACGTATTTGCCGGATGGTTTCGTAGCCATCCATATCAGGCATCATAATATCCATCAAAACCATGCTGATGCCGGTTTCAACGGCTACAATCCCAATAGCTTCCTTTCCGCTATCTGCTGTCAATACTTCTATTTTGCATCTTTCAAAAGCGGCGGTAAGTGCAAATAAATTCCTTACGTCATCATCAACAATCAACACCTTTTTGCCAATAAGGATGTCCTCGCATGCCATGGCGGCTTCTATTAAATTATTCTTTTCATCGCTTAGCATATTTATGTTTACATGCAGGGCCTTCAGCACGCCGTTTAACAATTTGCCATAAAAACCATCCGATTTTTCAAGGAAACCATAGTGCCAGCCTTTAATTATTTGAAACTCATTTTTAATAATTTTTTTATCTGCATAAGCAATCACTGGTGTACCGGGGCGTTCCGCATGCATAAACTTTAATACATTTATCGCTTCGGGCAGCGAGTAGTCAATTACCACGTTATCAAAATGCTCCGCATTTAATTGGGCGAAGGCATCTTTGCCAGAGGCTGCATAAAAGGTAGCAATGGATTCATTGTTAAACAATGTTGCAAATTCAATACTGTCGTTTTCATTGGCGGTAATGGCCAACACCTTTTTTAATTTATGATTATTGAACGCAATCATTTGCTGAAAAAGGGTTTCAATCATTGGGCCAGACAATGGCTTTACCGCAAAGCTTTTTGCGCCCATGCCATAGGCTATATCTTTATAATCAATGCCAGATATTACGTACACTGGTATATGCCTGGCATTCTTATTTCCTTTAAGTAGTTTTAATATATTCCATCCGTTAGTCTCTGGCATTGTTACGTCCAGCGTTATAGCTATCGGCGCATAGTTTAGTATGCAATCAAAAATTTCGAGGTAGCTAATGGCAACCACAACTTTAAGCCCGGCCTTGTGTGCCAGTTCCCTCATAATGCGGCTAAAATGTATATCATCTTCAATAACCAGCACTACTTGGTCTACGTAATTTATTGCCGCCCTGTCATCTTCAACTACATCTTCATGGCTTCTTTGTGGTAAGATGGACGAAATTAATACTGGCAACACATTTATTGACGTTGTTGATTTTGGTAAAAGCGCAGTAGTTGCCTCCCCGGTTTCTTTGTACTTTATCGGAAGGTATAAACTAAAAATACTTCCAGTGTCTGGCTTGCTTTCAACCAATATATAGCCACCCAGCAATTCAGCAAAACCCTTACTGATAGATAATCCTAGCCCGGTGCCGCCATATTTTCTGCTGGTAGAGCCTTCCGCCTGTTGAAAGGCTTCAAAGATAAGTGCCTGCTTTTTTTCTGGTATGCCAATGCCGGTATCTTCAATAGAAAAAACTATTTGTGGTGTACTGCTATTGGCATTTAACGGGCGATGGATATTTAATTTTACTTCGCCGGTTTCAGTAAATTTAAAAGCATTCGACAATAAATTTTTTAGTATTTGTGATAACCTATGCACATCTGTATCAAAGCCTTGCGGCAGGCCTTTTTCTATTTCTATTTTAAAGCTTAGGCTTTTAGTTTCTGCTATGGGGCTAAAGGTATTGTCTACAAAAATGATGATGTCCGCAAAATTAACGGGCATAATATCTGCGGAAATAATGCCTGATTCTATTTTAGAAAGGTCAAGTATATCGTTGATGAGCCTTACCAGGTCGTTGCCACAGGAGTGGATTGTTTTTGAATAACGCACCTGCTTTTCCGAAAGGTTGCCATCGTGGTTTTCGTATAATTGCTGCGCCAGTATCAATAGGCTGTTTAATGGCGTGCGCAGCTCATGCGACATATTCGCTAAAAATTCTGATTTGTATTTTGATGTTAAAATTAACTGTTCAGCCTTTTCTTTTAGCTCGTTATTTGTCTGCCGTAATTCTTCCTGCTGGGCTTTTAGGTCGCCTGATAAAATGGCTAATTGAGCAGCACGTTTTTCTTTTTCTTCATTCTGGAATGCTAGTTCCTGATTGGCGATGATAAGGTCGGCCGCTTTTTTTTCTTTCTCTTCGTTTTGAAAGGCCAGTTCTTTATTGGCAATGATAAGTTCTGCTGCCCGTTTTTCTTTTTCTTCATTCTGAAAAGCTAATTCCTGGTTGGCAATAATTAGTTCTGCTGCCCGTTTTTCTTTTTCTTCATTTTGAAATGCGAGTTCCTGGTTGGCAATAATTAGGTCAGCGGCCTTTTTTTCTTTTAGTTCATTTTGATAGGCTAATTCTTTGTTGGCGATGATAAGTTCAGCAGCACGTTTTTCTTTTTCTTCATTTTGAAAGGCGAGTTCCTGGTTGGCGATAATGAGGTCTGCAGCTTTCTTTTCTTTTAATTCATTTTGATAGGCTAATTCTTTATTGGCGATGATCAGTTCAGCAGCACGTTTTTCTTTTTCTTCATTTTGAAAGGCTAGTTCCTGGTTGGCAATTACAAGGTCTGCTGCCCGTTTTTCTTTTAATTCATTCTGAAAGGAGAGCTCCTGGTTAGCGATAATTAACTCTGCGGCGCGTTTTTCTTTTTCTTCATTTTGAAAAGCCAATTCTTTGTTGGCGATAATTAGCTCTGCGGCTTTTTTTTCTTTTAATTCATTTTGATAAGCCAGTTCATGGTTAGCAATAATTAGCTCTGCGGCCTTTTTTTCTTTTAATTCATTCTGAAAAGCAAGTTCATGGTTGGCAATGATAAGCTCTGCGGCGCGTTTTTCTTTTTCGTTATTTTGAAAAGCAAGCTCCTCATTGGCAATGATTAATTCTGCCGCTCTTTTTTCTTTTTCTTCATCCTGGTAAGCCAGTTCCTGGTTGGCGATAAATAGTTCTGCTGCCCTTTTTTCTTTCTCTTGGTTTTGAAACGCTAATGCCTCGTTAGCAATCACCAATTCATCTGATTTACTTTTTTCCATAGGTTTTTCTTACAGATGATTGTTATTGGTTATTGAAATAATTGCGTAAGGGTTAAGTTTCCCTTTAGCATGTTATTTAAAGATAACTGAATGCATTGGACTTACAACGTTAAGCATGTTTGCTACGGAAGGCAGCTGGTAATAGCATAGAAAATTAAAAATTAAGAATTAAAGCCATTAAGTTATGCGGCTTTCGCACCGCATGAGCCAACCCAATCTCGTTTGGAGTGAGGGGTGGGGGTGAGGTAAATAAACGGAGCGGCTCTTAACATAATGGCATTTAATTAATAATTGAAACTGCCGGTGCTTTTATGATTGGCCAATTAAATGTTTTCAGTGCTTGCAGCTTCTTCATTATAAACAGCAAACAAAAAATAAAGATCCACAAACAAAAAACCATATATTTATCGCTGAACGAATGCTACTACTTTATTAATCGTCATCATGAAAAAAAGAACCTTTTTAAAAACCTCGTCAGCCCTTGCAGCCGGAGCCGTTATAAGCCGCTTTGTAAGTTGCAAGCCGACGGCAAAAAAAGCACATTTGAAAAACTGGGCAGGCAATCTTGAATACAGCACAGGCAATGTGCATTACCCCAAAACTTTGGAAGAAGTACAGGCTATAGTAAAAAACTGTGATAAGCTTACTGCGCTTGGGTCGCAGCACAGTTTTAATACGATAGCCGATAGTACCGAGAACCAGGTTTCGATGAAGGAAATGAATAAGGTGGTATCGCTAAATAAAACAGCAAACACCGTAACTATCGAAGCCGGCATGCGCTATGGCGACCTGGCGCCATACCTGCACCAGAATGGGTATGCTTTGCATAATTTGGCTTCGCTTCCACATATTACGGTTGCAGGTTCTTGCGCTACGGCTACACATGGCAGTGGCGTTAAAAATGGTAATTTATCAACGGGTATTTCGGCCATTGAATTTGTAAATGCGGCGGGGGAGGTAGTAAATTTATCCCGCAAAGATGGCGAGCAATTTAAAGGCGCTGTTGTTGGGTTGGGTGCATTGGGCATAGTAACAAAAGTTACGCTGGACTTGCTGCCAACCTTTAACATGAAACAATATGTGTACCGCAATTTACCCATGGCAGCGCTGGAAAAAAACTTTGATGCTATTGAAGAGATGGGGTATAGCGTTAGCCTTTTTACAGACTGGAGCAATAAAAATATTAATGAGGTGTGGATAAAAAGCAAGTCCGAAGCAGGCGATACGCCTCCACCTGCGGAACTGTTTGGTGCAAAGCTGGCCACAAAAAACATGCATCCGGTAGATGGGCAGCCTGCCGAAAACTGTACGGAACAAATGGGCGTACCTGGCCCCTGGTTTGAACGAATGCCACATTTTAAGATGGGCTTTAAACCAAGCACCGGCAAAGAATTGCAGGCAGAATATTTTGTACCGCTGGAACATGCGTACGAAGCCATTATGGCGATGGAAACATTGCATGAAAAAATAACGCCGCACCTCTTTGTTTCGGAAATACGCACTATTGATGCAGACGACCTTTGGATGAGCCCTTGCTATAAAAGAAAGTGCGTAGCCTTACATACCACCTGGAAATTGGAAACAGATATTGTGATGGGATTATTGCCTTTAGTAGAAGCGCAACTGGCACCATTCAATGCCCGCCCGCATTGGGCTAAAGTGTTTGCCATGGCGCCCTCCGTACTGGATAGCCGCATTGAAAAATTGGCAGATTTTAAAAAGCTGGTGAGCCAATTTGATCCTAAAGGAAAGTTTAGGAATGAGTTTTTGGAGAAGAATGTTTTTGGGGCTTAAAAGTTTGTACCCCAAAAGTAATATCATAGTAGCAAATGATCTGATGGGGCATCTCTAAAAATTACCTTTGCGAAAGCTATTTGATTACTAAATTATAGAGTTTACACTACTCATATTTCGTTTATTATGTATGATGTCTTCCAGTATCGATATAAAAAACAGTATCAATAAAAAATAGTTTTTCAGACTTATAATGATATTTTCATCATGCATATCTTCTAAAATGAGCCCATATTCTTTATTAAAATAATCTTGCCGGCGGGTATTTTGAAACCCATTAAATTCAAGGAAAGAGCGGATGTCTGCTAATTATGCCTGGCCATCAGCAATAATGAATGGTTGACGAACGACGGCATGCAAAACATTCTTCAGGTCGATAAACCCAATTAAAGCATAAGCAGTATCTGAAAAAATAAGATTGTGTAATACAAGACTGTTGAAATACTCAAGCCATGTTGCATAATATATAGCATCGTTAATTTTTATAACATGCGCACTGTCTTTATCTAAATAAACCGGTGATTCTCCTCCTCTGGTGAGGTATTGTTCCGGCAAAACAGAAATGCATATTTGCCGTTAAGTAGCATAGTAGCTTAAGGCTGCTTCCTGCTCTTTTTTGATGAGGATGTTACTTTCGAAATTTCTTTTAACCGTAGTACTTGTGCTAAAGCTTGTGCATATGTAGTTGCGGACTGCTGTGCAATGATCAGTGAACCCCTCAATGAGGCTTCCCCGAAGGATATTTTCAAGTTTTCCTTTCGTATCATTGCTATAGATTTTAATAAAATTATGAAAAATATTCCGCACATGCAAAATACCTCAATGATGGCCTTATTAAGGGTTTAAATCATGGCAACTCAATTATAGCTGATGCTTTGCAAATATTGCCTTACGGGGCTATTAATGTAGATTTTATATTTTTTGGGGCCTAAGGATACAAAAATTTATTTGTGCTTATTAATTTCCTAGTATTTGCCTTAAGGTAAGCAGCGTAGCTACATCAAAAAAAACTCAACACGCATCCTAATAACATTAAAGCCGATGCTGCAGTCAATGGCAGCATAAGCTATGAAGAATAACGAAAATATCCTGCCGGTATAAAAATATTTCTTGTCGTGTTTTACCTGCATAGTAGAAAAAGCTCAATAAAGAACAACTGTACAAGAGTGCGACGTCCGCCCGGCTGCCATTCGGACGGGCTTGTGAAGCTGATTATAGCTATGTATTGGGCCGAACAAAAATTGTATTAAAAAAATGCCGGGCTTAAAGGATTAATTTTCTCACAACGATAACATGGCTCTTGGTATAATCCTTTTGCCCGATAAGAAAAAGCCCTTATTTTTGTAGTTATGACAATAGAATATTTGAAGGATATGAGAGACCGTGTGCTGGTCTTGAGGAGGTTTCTTTGACGTCGCTAACAGGGAATCTAAAATAGACAACGACAAACAGCTATCGCTTTCACCAGGCTTTTGGGATGATAATGCCCGGGCCACTTCCATTTTAAAAGAAACTAAAGTAAACGAGTATTGGGTAAATATGTACAACGATGTAGTATCGTTAGTAGAAGATTTTGCTGTGCTTTTTGAGTTTTGGAAAGAAGGCGAAGCCACCGAAGAAGAAGTAAAAGAAGCCTACGCAAAAGCCAATGCAGCCATTGATGAAGCGGAGTTTAAAAGCACGCTGAACGACCCTGCGGATTCGTTGCCTGCGGTGCTGCAAATAAACAGCGGCGCTGGTGGTACCGAAAGCCAGGACTGGGCAGAAATGCTTGCCCGCATGTACCGCATGTACGGCGAAAAACAAGGTTGGACAGTTACCGAACTGGATTGGCAATGGGGCGATGGCGCCGGCATAAAAACCTGTACTTTTCAATTTGACGGCCCATTTAGTTATGGCTTTTTAAAAGCAGAAAGTGGCGTGCACAGGCTGGTTAGGATAAGCCCATTTGATAGCAATGCCCGCAGGCATACCAGTTTTGCCAGCGTATATGTGTACCCGCTGATTGATGATACCATTGAAATAAAAGTTAACCCTGCAGATGTGGAGTGGGCATTTTTCCGGAGTGGTGGCAGCGGCGGACAAAACGTGAACAAGGTAGAAACCGCTGTGCGCCTCACGCATAAGCCAAGCGGCTTTATTGTAGAATGCCAGCAGGCACGTACACAGGGCGAAAATAGGGAAAAAGCAATGGCGATGTTAAAGAGCCGCCTGTATGAAGAAGAGATGCGTAAACGCCAGGAAGCATTAGACGCTACCAACAGCAACAAAAAGAAAATAGAATGGGGCAGCCAGATACGCAGCTATGTCTTTCATCCTTACAAAATGATAAAAGACCACCGCACCAATTATGAAGTGGGCAATGTTGCCCCCGTGATGGATGGGGAACTGGATGGATTTATAAAGGCGTATTTAATGAGTGAGAAAGAAGAAAGTGTGTAAAGCCTTGCTAGCCTCCCTGCCTTTAAAGGAGGATTTTTAGGCAATTTATTAAGAAATTATTTTCTTTTTGCGAGCGTTTGTTTTTGTACTATTTAATTTGAAAAGCACTGGCCAGTAGAAGGGGCAAACTTCTTCATCTTTGCCCAAATTTGGGGTGAGGTTTGGTATAGATATTGGTCCGGTTAATTTTAAAATAAACATATTTCATTACTTGTATGTTTAATTTATAAAACTTTGAAATTTACAAAAATGAAGAGATACATCCTCCCCCTTGCACTGATATTACTAATCGCTTTATCTTGCAAGCAGCCTCCTAAAGAATCTAACAAAGCAAATGTGATGGATTGGGTGCCAGTGGATACTTCTACGGCAAAGTTTGAAGTAAGCGCACTTTCTGCCGATGAGTTGAAAGATGACTCTGTTTTTTCTGATGGCAGCATACCATCCTCCTGGAAAAATGCCGGCATTACCAATGTAAAAGGGATGAAATTGTTTGTAAAAAAATTGCAGCAATGGATAGTTTTGAATGATAAAGATAGCCTGGCAGCAGTAGTTAAATATCCATTAGGCAAAACCATCAAGACTAAAGCGGAAGCGGTTGCTAAATACGATTCGCTTTTTACCAAAGAAGTAAAATTATCTTTTGCTACCCTTAATTTTAACCAATTGATGCGTAACCAAAATGGTGTTATGACCAGCGGTGGAAAAGTATGGTTTGCACAGGAAGGAAAAGGATTTAGAATAACAGCCATCAACCCATAAATAATAATTATTAATCAGCCTGCCTAATTATTACTTCCAGTAAATAGTTTAGTTTGAAGAGGGTTGATTGGATATTGGGAGCGCTTGTACAGGGTATTTCTGGCGGAAACTGATAACCGCATCGTTCTGGTCTCTTTGCCCGTTACAAGTAAAGCATTTTATGTAGATCTTTATAATATAGAAAGGGTGGAAAATTAATCTTTCAAAATTTGTTATAACCTTGCCAGATGCTAATGAGTAACTGGCTAAGTAAAATTTTGGTTGTTACTTTGCAGCCTGTTTATAGTTGTATACCATCTTATAACATCATTTTACATCATCAAACTATCATCATGCAATACGGAGATTTTTATTATCCAATTCCAGCAAATGAACCTGTGCTTAATTATGGCCCGAACTCGCCAGAAAAATTAGCGCTTAAAAAAGCTTTGAAAGAATTGAAAGCTGAAGTAAGGGACGTGCCGATGTATATTGGCGGAGAAGAAATACGTACTGGTAAAAAAGAGGCCATACGCCCACCACATGAACACAAGCATTTACTAGGAAATTTTCATACCGGCGATGCCAGCCATGTAACCGCAGCCATTAATGCAGCCCTTGCCGCAAAAAATAAATGGGCCAACCTTAGCTGGGAAAACCGTGCGAATATATTTTTAAAAGCAGCCGACCTTTTGGCCACTAAATACCGTCCGTATATAGTGGGCACTACCATGCTGGGGCAAAGCAAAAATCCTTACCAGGCAGAGATCGATGCGGCTTGCGAGCTGATAGATTTCCTGCGTTTCAATGTTCATTTTTTGAGTGATATTTATCGCCAGCAACCCATCAGCAGCCCGGGAATAAATAACCGTTTAGAGTACCGCCCGCTGGAAGGTTTTGTACTGGCAGTATCGCCCTTTAACTTTACCGCTATTGGAGGCAACTTGCCCGCCAGTGCTGCCATGTGTGGCAACGTGGTTGTGTGGAAACCTGCTTATACGCAGGTTTACAGCGCCCAATTATTTATGCGTATCTTAAAAGAAGCAGGCCTGCCCGATGGCGTTATTAATTTAGTGTATGTTGATGGCCCGGCCTTAGGCGAAGCCTGTTTTAAGCACCGGGAATTTGCGGGTGTCCATTTCACCGGAAGCACTGCCGTATTTAATCAATTCTGGAAAATTATTGGCGAAAATATAGCCCTTGGTACCTACAGGGCTTACCCACGCATTGTAGGCGAAACTGGGGGCAAGGATTTTATATTAGCACATAAAAGTGCTGATGTTGATGTGGTAGTTACGGCTATTGCAAGAGGCGCTTTTGAATACCAGGGGCAAAAGTGCAGTGCCGCATCAAGGGCATATATCCCCTCTAACTTAGCTGTGGAAGTAAAGAAGAAATTGATTGCTACATTAAAGACAATGAAGATGGGCACCACCGAAGACTTCACCAACTTCATCAACGCGGTAATTGATGAAAGGAGCTTTAATAAATTAGAAGGCTACATTAATGCAGCAAAGAAAAAAAGTAGTGGCGCTAAAATAATAGCAGGCGGCAATTGCGATAAATCAAAAGGTTATTTTATTGAACCAACCGTTATTGAAACAACCGACCCTAAATACGTAACCATGTGCGAAGAGTTATTCGGGCCTGTATTAACATTGTATGTGTACGATGAAAATGAATTTGAAGCAACGCTTAAACTGGTAGATGAAACATCTCCCTATGCATTAACGGGCGCCATTATTGCAACAGACAGGTATGCGGTAGAACTAGCAACCAATAGCCTCCGAAACAGTGCCGGCAACTTTTATATCAACGATAAGCCAACCGGCGCCGTAGTAGGCCAGCAGCCCTTTGGCGGCGCAAGAGGCAGTGGTACCAACGATAAAGCAGGCAGCATCTTAAATTTATACCGCTGGTTAAGTGCCCGCACTATCAAAGAAACCTTTATGCCGGTCACAGATTATAAATATCCTTTTTTACAACAATCATAAAATTATAGAATTAGGTATTTGTTTCGCATAGTAAATATAGTGTTTGTTTAAATCTAAATAAGTTAGTAATTTTAAGCTAAATAATTTAGCTATGTTTGAAGGTATAAATATAATAGACTTTATCAGGCGCTTTAATGATAATGACAGTTGTTACAGTTACTTGATGGAAAAGAAATGGGGCAATGGCTTTAGCTGTAGCTACTGCGGCTGCACACAATCTGTTAAAGGGCGCACCTGGTATTATAAGCGTTGCAGGCAATGCAAATATGATGAAAGCGTGACTGCCAATACTGTTTTTCATGGCATGAAGATCCCTGTGCTGAAAGCCTTCCACCTGGCCTTTCGCTTAGCTGCAAAAAAAAAAGGCATGAGCACGGTGGAACTTGGCCACGAGGTTGGAGTACAACAAAAAAACAGTGTGGCTTTTTAAGCGCAAGGTCCAGGAAATACTATCAGGCAATAAGCAGCTAAAGACGGCGGTGGAAGCAGATGAAACCATTGTGGGAGGGCATCGCAGCGGAAAAGAGCACAGGGGAGGGAGCCTCAAAAGCAAATCGGCGGTAGTGGTTGCACGGGAGGTGCTGGAAGATGGGCGGACAGGCAATATCAACTTTAAAGTAACTGAAAATTTTGAAGCGGATACTTTAAAGTACGCTCTTGTCGATATGATTGAAAGTGGCGCATCGATACTTACAGACAAGCATAAGCCTTATGAGTCACTGAAAGATGCACTGCCCATTAAAATGGTATTGTCTGACAAAGGCAGTTCCCTGGAAGAACTGCACAAACAAATAATGCTGTTCAAGAACTGGCTGAGGGGAATACTTTATAAATGTTCAAAAGAGTTATTGCAAAAATATCTTGATGAATACAAATTCAGGTTCAATTTACGGAATTGCAGGAAGAAGATATTTGATGTATTAATCAGCAAAATAATGCAGTACGAACCACAGCCTTATCTAACACTCAAAAGTACTTGCGAATGAAATACCTAATTTTATAAAAATGAGTCCTATTTAAATACCACATTTTAAATAAAATGTGACATTTACGGTTTTTTATATAAGTAAAAACACTCAATTATTTTTCTTTTTATAAACTCTAACCCAATAGTAGCTTTACTTTCTATTTTTTATAACTATTCAGTCTAAAAGTAGGTATTAATTTTTGTGTTGATTTTTAATATTCCAATAGTTGTCCACATTTGGATAAAAGTGCTTTACAGGGACTTGATTTTTGTCTTATTTTTTGCCGCATACACTTGATTATTACGGAA
>JANXVN010000200.1 GCA_025351645.1 Ferruginibacter sp. | reverse complement strand
TAATTTTTATTTTAGTGTAGAAAGGTCCGTTAATTCCCCCGAGCGATTTTTATACCGCTTTTTCAATACGGACTTTATACATTCTTTTTTCTTTTGGTTTCAATTTGTTAAAAGCCTAAAGCAGCATCAACAAAATTTTGTTTATTCTTTTTAGCAGCGTCATAGCGTTTGATATCGAGCAACTCTTCCAACTTTTCCATAAGAGAATTAAATTGTTTTGCAGGCAGCACCACCAATTGTTTACCTGCAGTATCTTTTATGTATTATGGCTTTATGGAAATCATATTTATTGAATATTATAGTAAATTTATTCTTGAGCCTGTTACAGAAATATTAAGTTATAAAAACTTTCAACGTAACCGATGGATACATGTTCTGATTCGATGCAATTTTATTGGCTTTAAATGAATAGCATTAAAAAACCTTGCCAGTTATCCTACAATGACTATTAAAGCAATTAGTATTTTAAAATATTACAGGCACAAAAAAGCCGCTCCAAACAGAGCGGCTTTTTTACAATGCTATGTCAATGCCGTTAAGTTAAGGATTAAAATGTTTGTCTTTACCTCACCCTAACCCTCTCCAAAGGAGAGGAAAGGTCTTAACTTAACGGCATTGAATGTTATGTGTTAAAAACTAATTTTTTATTTCCTTCTGCATTGGGTTTAAGTTGCCCGTTGCACCGCCTCTGCCAGCCCCGCTGCGGGCTTTAAATAATTGAAAGCTAGTAGGTGTTTCAACAGCAGGCCATACATTGTTGGCTTCGTTAATATCTGCAGTTTCCTTCAACGGATCTAATTTTATAGAAACCACTTCTTTATCTTTTAAGAAAGCCTTGATTACTTTATTTTCATTTTTACGCCATACCTGCACGGGTATGCGGTCAACTTCTTTGGTGCCATCTTTATAAGTCCACTCAATAATTATTGGCATTACTAAACCACCCTTATTGCTAAAGGTTAGCTCGTACATATTTTTACTGCCGGCTATATCTATTTTTTGCTGATTGGTAAAAGTATCAGCCACGGCAACCGGTATGGTTACTTGAATCGGTGTACTATCTACTTTCGCCAAGCCTCTATCATAGCGCCAGTAAAAATCCCTTAAAGCCGTATCCGCATCTGTTGCAAAAGTTATTTTCTTGTCTTCCCTGTTCCTTATTTTGGATACATCATCAAACGGGTTCAGCAATGGTTTTGCAATACGCTGAGTGATGGTATTGCCGCCCACTTTTGGGTTAAGGCTATCTGTTGTAAGCTTTGCCCATTTAACAGAATCGAGGCTTATATCGCACGGCTCAGTGCCATAGAACCAGCCTCTCCAAAACCAGTCAAGGTCTTCGCCACTGGCATCTTCCATAGTGCGGAAAAGGTCTGCCGGTGTGGGGTGCTTAAACGCCCAGCGCTTTGCGTATTCTTTAAAAGCATAATCAAATAAAGGCCTGCCGATAATAGTTTCCCGCAGCATATTTAAGCCGGTAGATGGCTTGCTGTAGGCATTAGGGCCAAACTGGATAATATTTTCACTGTTGGTCATAATAGGCTCCAACTGGTCTTTCGGCAGCTTCATGTAGTCAACAATTTTATATGCAGGGCCTTTGCCTACAGGATATTTATTATCCCATAATTCTTCGGTTAAATATTCTACAAAAGAGTTAAGGCCTTCATCCATCCATGTCCATTGCCTTTCATCGCTGTTGATGATCATCGGAAAAAAGTTATGGCCAACTTCATGTATCACCACACCTAGCATACCATTTTTTGTAGCCTCGCTGTAAGTGCCATCTTTTTCTGTGCGGCCATAGTTAAAGCATATCATCGGGTACTCCATACCGTTAGCTGCTTCCAGGCTTTGCGCTACGGGGTATGGGTAGGGGATGGTAAATTTAGAATAGGTTTTTATAGTATGCGCAACTACTTTGGTGCTATACTTGCGGTAAAGCGGGTAAGCTTCTTTTCCATAAGCGCTCATGCACATAACTTTTTTGCCTTCTACTTTTACGGGCATTGCATCCCATATAAATTTACGGCTGCTGCTCCAGGCAAAATCACGGACCATGGTTGCCTTAAAAATCCATGTTTTCTTTTGTGTAGATTTTTGTTTTTCCCTTGCAGTTGCTTCTGCTAAAGTAGAAATTTCCGTTACTTCATTGGGCGTAGCCTGTGCTTTTGTCCACCGGGTAAACTGGGCGGCAGATAAAACCTGCTGGTAGTTCTGCGCTTCGCCCGTTGCCATAACAATATGGTCTGCAGGTACCGTCATGGCAACTTTAAAATTGCCAAAGGTTAATGCAAACTCGCCGCTTCCAGCAAACTGGTGGTTTTGCCAGCCCTGAAAATCGCTGTACACACATAGGCGTGGGTACCATTGCGTAATGGTATACAGGTCATTGCCGTCGCCCGGAAAAAACTCGTACCCACCTCTGCCACCATAAATCATACGGTTGCTTATAAAGTAGTTCCATTCTATTTTAAAAATAAGTGTTTGCCCTGGTTTTAACACCGCAGGCAAATCGATACGCATCATTGTTTTATTAATGGTATAAGGCATATCCTTACCTAAAGCATCAGTAACTTTTACAATATTGTCGCCATACTCTTTGTCGGTTTTGCCACTATATCGCAATACATCCTGCTCGGTAATACTTTTAGGCATTACATTGCTGGTTTGGTAGCCAGCGTTATTTTTAGTGCTGTGCTCGTTTTCGTCTAGCTGTATCCACAGGTAATCAAGCCGGTCGGGCGAGTTGTTTACGTAAGTGATGGTTTCTTTGCCTGTAAGCTTGCGGTTGGGTTCATCCAGTTCGCAAACAATATCGTAATCGCAACGCTGCTGCCAGTACTTTGGGCCTGGTGCGCCACTTGCGGTACGGTATTCGTTGGGCGTAGGTAAAATGGTGCCAAGCTGTTCAAAACGGTTGCCATGGTTGCTGCCGGGATTGTTCTTGATATCCTGTGCGTAACAGCATAGCGTGAACGCAAGTAAAAAAGAAAGAGAAAAAAGTTTTTTCATAAATGTGTTTAGTGTGTTTGTTAACCGTAATAGCTGACGTATGGCAAGCAAGTTTTGATGACATATAATTTAAATAGGGAAGTGGATATTGTTTTTTAATAAATTTCTTTACAGCGATATAGCAAACATATTATAAAGGCCACCTGTTTTTCACCATACCCAATGCTATCATTACTGCGATAGCAGATAATGACCAAACCCACCATTTACGTATCAGCCCTGCTTTATTTACAACAAGGTAACTTACAAAAAGAATGACCCCTACTATTATAATTTGACCAACCTCTAACCCAATATTAAAGCTTATTAGCGGTATTGCAATGTTTTGATCTTTCGCCAGCATAAAACGGATGGTGTTGGCAAAGCCCATCCCATGTATTAAACCAAAAAATAAAGCCAAAAAATAATTTACCCTTAAAGATTTAGGCTGGTAATTTTTTACAAAAAAATTAAAAAGGGCTGTTGTAATAATTGTACAGGGTATTAAAAACTCTACCCATTTTCCACTAAACCTTATTACATCGTACACGCTTAATGCCAGGGTTAACGAGTGCCCGATGGTAAAAGCAGTTACCAAAACCAGCACTTGTTTCCAATTAGTTGCCAGGTAAATGGCTGCTAGTGCTATGATAAATAAAATATGGTCCAATGCACCCCAGCTAATAATGTGTTGCCAGCCGGTTTTAAAATACAGTCCAAAATCATCCATTCATTTTTAGTTAGTGGTTTATAGTTATTTTTGTAATCAAATATCTTTCATCATAGCCGAACCAGCTAATTCTTTGTTTAAATGGCATCTATACTTTATAAATGGTTATTTGTTTTTGCAATGGCCAGTTTCAACAATAACCACCACCCCATTTTTGTAAGCGTTACCACCATCGACCATAATGTGGCCAACAAAACTTTAGAGGTAAGCTGTAAGATTTTTACGGATGATTTTGAAACAACACTGCGAAAAAAATACAATAAAAAAGTTGATTTGTTAGATGTTAAACTGAACGAAACCATGAAGCCGATGGTGGATGATTATATTAAAAAGCACCTTGTAATAACCGCAGATGGCAAACCAGCCAACCTCCAATTTATTGGTTTTGAGCAACAGGAAGAAGGCATTATCAGTTACTTTGAAGTAAAGGATGTGGCAACGGTAAAAAAGATAGAGGTGATGGATAATATACTGTACGATGAAAAGCCGCAACAAATGCAAATTATCCACGTAACGGTTAAAGGCCAGCGCAAGAGTAGCCGGTTGGATAACCCGGAGAGTAGGGTTATTTTTTTGTTTTGAGTTTTCTGTTTATTGTTTTTTAGGGTTGTATATTATCATTTTATTGTGATAGGTTTAATTTTGCGTGAGGTCTTTTTTGGACTAAAAATTACTTTTTATTCTGTCTTTAAATTTTTGTCCCTTTATTAAGGATTTGTTTAGATAAATCATGAAAGCAGCGATTTGAGGATAAGATATTAGCTTGTGTTAACTGTAAATTAAGGATATTTTATAGATGAAATCACAATTAAACGCCCTGTATAATTGTGAGATAGATTCGTATAAGGAACCTTTTGCGATGCCTAAAAAATTATAAATTCCAGCCTGCATTCTCGTCCAAAACCTTCAGCAATATTATCCATCACTTAACCAGAAGAACTTTAATTTGGTCTTTAATTTGTATTCTTTAACAAATTTATCAGTTAGAGTCAAATAGAAAATAGATAAAGCAAATCTTCTTGCCATTTGCCAAACCTCTAAATCTTCAAATTTTTAAATAGTTGTATAAAAAGAAATTAATACGGATTATGTATACAAAATAATCAAAGCTATTTATCTATACCTAAACAAAAACCACAACGAGCTGAAAAAACAATAAACCTTAAACGGCTCTTTATTCCTCCATATTATCCTTAAGTTCTTCCGATATTTTTACAAGCAGCTTATCAATGCGCTGGCCATCCATGTCGATAATCTCAACCTCAAAGCCACGCCATTCAAACGTGTCGCCCGTTTTGGGGATGCGCTCTAATTCGTGCAGCACAAAGCCTGCGATGGTATCAAATTCATGCTCGCCTTCATTCATCCATTCTGTCTTTCCGAAGTGGCTTAAAAAATCATAAAAAGGTAGCTGCGCATCAACCAGGTAAGTACCATCTTTACGTTCCGTTATTTCATATTCTTCCTGGTCGCCAGATGGCATATCCCCCACTATGGCTTCCATAATATCGTTGAGCGTAATCATGCCTTCCAGCGTTCCATATTCGT
The DNA here is from genome assembly GCA_025351645.1 of Ferruginibacter sp. Taxonomy (GTDB): domain Bacteria; phylum Bacteroidota; class Bacteroidia; order Chitinophagales; family Chitinophagaceae; genus Ferruginibacter. The sequence goes on along the minus strand of JANXVN010000200.1, from coordinate 1,896 downwards.
TTACGATGAAGCAACTGTGTATTTTAGTTTGTTTAATTTTTTCCAGTACCTGGTACGGGCTATTATTTTCGGGCACAAACAAAGCCGGTTTTATCACATCTTTCAAAAGGGTTGCTGGCGGCACTTTCAATAAGTCTTTTATGTAGATGAGGCCTTTAATATCATCCACCGTCTTATCGCATACTGGGTAGGTAGAATAAGATATCTGCTCAAATTTTTCGGTAACGGATTGCACGGTATCTTCCATACTAAACCAATCGATGTCGGTACGGTGCGTCATTAAAGAAGTAATGTTCCGGTCGCCCAAATGAAAAATCCTTTCAATAATTTCTTTTTCTTCTGTTTCAATAGTGCCATGTTCGCTGCCTTCGCTAATCATTGCTTTTATTTCCTCTTCCGTTACTGCATTATCGGTAGAAGGCTTAATATTGAATAGTTTAAAAATAAGGTTGGTAATATTATTTAACAGCCATACCACCGGGTAGGCTGCAGAAGATAAAAAATTCATTGGCCCAGCTACTACACGGGCAATTTTTTCCGCCATAATAAGCCCAATTCTTTTAGGCACTAATTCACCTAAAATGATAGATAAAAACGTAACGACGATAACAATGATAACAGTAGAAATAGTGGTGGCATAATGCCTAAGTAAATCAAACTTTTCTATAAATGGGCGAAGCTCCACACTAAATTTATCGCCGGAATATACACCCGTTAAAATTGAAATAAGCGTAATGCCAATTTGTGCTGTTGATAAAAACTTATCTGGGTTTTCAGTTAAATGCAGCGCTGCTTTTGCTTTGGCATCGCCTTTGTTGCCCATACTTTCAAGCCGGCCTTTGCGGGCGCTAACAAGGGCAATTTCGCTCATTACAAATAATCCATTCACTAATATTAAAGCCAATAATATAAATACTTCTGTCATGGTTTATTCTAAACAATCCGCCATTTTGTAGAACGATTGTTGGTGCAAATATCTATAAACTATTTTAAACGCTTTTTTAAAGCTATTATTTCATCATTAATAATAGTTGCATTGCCTACAAATAATGTGCCTTTAGCCATATTTTTTGCATTTTGTTATATTTTCCAAAAAATCATTTGGCGATGAAAAACGCTGCCAGCTTGAGTTATTGCCGCAATTTATTGCAGCTCAAAATGCTTGTTAAAGCGTTGGCTGGTTAAATAGCCAATACTTAAGCCTACTATTGCGCCACCTAAAATATCTGTTGGGTAGTGTACGCCAATGTACAGCTGGGCATAGCTTATAATAAACGCCCATGCAAAAAATACCCAACCCCATGCTTTAAATTGTTTTTTAAAGGTGGCATAAAAAAACATGGCTAACCCAAAATGATTAGCAGCATGCGAAGAAGTAAAGCTATAGCTCTGTGGCAAATAAATACCTTTAAAAGTGCGCAGCCAGCCAGCAATTTCGGGCTGGTTGCAAGGGCGTAAGCGAATGATGTTTTGCTTTAATAAAGTACTGCTTATAAAATCGGTTATAACAACAGTGCCAATGGCAAACGCCAGCCACCACCACCTGGTATTTTTAAAATTGAAGATAACAACAAGCAGCAGAAAAAAGTATAATGGTATCCAGGTATTGGGGTTTCGGCAAGCGGGTAACAAATTATCCAAAAAGCTATTGTGCCATTCCGCATTAATATGCCTTAGCAGCGCCCGGTCCCATTGATCTATTAGATGCATGTTGTTAAAAAATTTAACCCAAAAATAATTGATCTATTTTTGTGGGCTATTTAATTTATTATCATGATGTTTTTAGAACGAATACCCCGGCTGCTCCGCTGGATAATTTCCGTATTGTTAAGTTTTTTATTTGTGATGACATTGTACCGGTTATTGTTTTTTTTCAAATACAATCCTTTAGGCAAG
>JANXVN010000188.1 GCA_025351645.1 Ferruginibacter sp. | reverse complement strand
AGCCCCAAATAATACACTGAAAATTTGGTAACGATACAAGTCGTTACTTCAACGAGTCATTATTTAACTTTCTTGCATTTTGTGCTTAATTTGCGAGACTTAAAAAAGCTACATGGCAAACTTTGATTTTAAAAAACTGATTCCTCATGCGGTAGCAGTTGGTATATTTTTATTAGTAACCGTTATTTTTTGCAAACCTGCTCTGGAAAGTGGCGTTGTACTTAAACAATCAGATATAAGCAGCTGGCAGGCAATGAGCCACCAATCAATGGAATACAAAGCGGCGAAAGGTCATTATCCATTGTGGGTTTCTACTATGTTTAGCGGAATGCCTGCTTTCCAAATTGCTATCGAAGGCGCCTGGTCGCCATTGTTTGTTATAGACAGGGCTTTTCAATTGTGGTTACCAAAACCAATGAACTTTTTCTTTTTAGCGTGTATCAGTTTTTATTTTTTATGTATGTGTCTTCGTGTAAAACCATACGCCGCCATAATTGGTGCTATTGCATTTGCTTTTTGCACTTATTCTCCTATTATTATAACCGCAGGGCACGATACAAAAATGCTTACGCTTGCTTATTCGCCGGCATTAATTGGTGCAGCAATACTATTGTTTAATAAAAAATATTTTTCTGGCTTCGCACTTACAGCTCTCTTTACAGCATTAGAAGTAGGCTCAGGTCACCAACAAGTAAGCTATTATGTGTTTTTAATTATGGTGGTAATGTCGATATTTTTTATAGCGCACGCTGTAAAACTAAAAGATACAAAAGATCTAATAAAAAGTTTAGGATTGCTTGTGGCAGCGGGTTTGCTGGGTTTAGCAGTAAATACCATTACATTGCTGCCAACGTACGATTATGCAAAATACAGCAAGCGTGGTGGCCAGTTAAAAATGGATGAAACCAATAAAGCCAATGACAAAGTTGTTGATGGAAAAACAACAGGACTGAGCAAAGAATATGCTTTTCAATGGAGTTATGGGAGAGCAGAAACAATGAGTATAATGTTTCCGGGTGTGAAAGGTTACGGATCTTACTATGCGCAACGTGATGGTGAAAACTATCTATTTCCACAGCTAAAAGATGATGCAAATGTTGTGACATATATGACAGGGTTATTTCCTCAAGCCCCTGCAGATCAAATTGCACAGCAAATGAGCCAGTCACTTTATTGGGGTGATCAGCCATTTACAAATGGCCCGGTTTACATTGGTGCCATCATCTGTTTCTTGTTTTTGTTTGGGATGTTTTATTTGGATGGAAAACATAAATGGTGGATTTTCACTGCAAGTCTGTTAGGAATTTTATTAGCGCTAGGCAGCAACTTCGATGGCTTTAATACTTTTATGTTTAACAGTTTGCCTTTGTATAATAAATTTCGGGTACCAACAATAGCCTTGGTAATTCCACAAATATTATTTCCGATTATTGCGGTGCTTACGCTTGATAAACTGATTACTAATTTTAATGAGAAAGAGAGCTGGAAAAAATTTAAGTTGGGATTAATTGCTACAGGCCTAACTTTTTTAATTGGTTTCGCATTTTATGCAACATCTGATTTTGGCAATGAAAACAGAGAAAGAACAACTGCGTTTAATAAACTTTGGCAAAGCAAGAACGCAGATTTTCAAACAAAATATGCATTGCTGAATGAACAATATAAAGGACAAAGAGATAACCAAGTGTATGAAAACTGGATATTTCAGTTACAGCAAAATCCTGAAGCAGAAAAAACTGCAAGAGGTATAGTAACCGAATTGAAAAAAGACAGGGGAGCAATAATGTTGAAGGATCTTATCCGCTCTTTAATATTTGTTGTAATAGCTGCGAGCTTGATAGCCCTATATATAAAAAATAAATTCTCATACACTCTAATGCTTGCCGGCGTTACATTAGCCGCAACGATAGATTTGCTTGGTGTAGGGATGCATTATTTAAATGCAAAAAGCTTTGATAACAAAGAAAATTATGATGCAGTAGAGTTTCCCTTGACCAACGCAGACAGAACAATACTCGCTGATAAAGACCCAAATTACAGAGTGTTTAATGCAAGTGTAGGAAGCCCATTTGAAGAGGCTAAAACCTCTTATTATCACAAATCAATTGGAGGTTA
>JANXVN010000164.1 GCA_025351645.1 Ferruginibacter sp. | reverse complement strand
TAAACTAATTGCAACAGCGGGGCCATATAACAAAAAGTCAAGCCCGGTGACCAGCAAGGTTTGTGGAAACAAGTATATGAATAAGAGATTAAAAATAATGTATGTAATCGCAGCCATCATAATCATAAATTTAATTGGCATAGCAAACGCATCCGCAAATGGCATTAACAACCCAGCCGCTTCAGAAGGGCTTAGTGGCTTGCAAGTAGCAGGTGCTTTTATATTGATGATGGCAATTATGTTGTTGCCATTAGTCAAAAAAAACAACCGGCTGATTGTAAAAAAGTAATTGGTATTTTAACAGGGTGGCTATCGTATTCTTTCTTTTACGGTAGGATATAAAACTTTTATTATAATTTATTAGTTTGATCTTGAATAGATTAATGTACGATTTTTTTAAATATTTTTGTATAAACACTACATTTTTAAAATGATGTTTTTATCATGCAGAAATGATAAAGGCAAAAGCCGCTGTGTAACATTAAGTAACGGATAGAAAAAATTCGGGCTGCATTAAATTTAAATTTTACACAATCCGAAATATAAACCAGGCATTAATTGGGTATCATCAATTTACTTTTATACACCTTATTTTCTTTTATTACTGATAGCCCATAAATACCGCCAATTAATTTTTCAACCATTTTTATTTGTTCTGCTGCTTGGCCATTGTAATTGAATGGCCCACTTAATACCGTTTGCCCTACAGTGTTTATAATGAAATATTGATATTTTCCTTTTTCTATATTTTGCAAACCAAGGTTAATGGTGTTGCCAATTACGGGGTTTTGTAAAATGCTTATAAGCGAGCCTACATTTTTAAGCTTTACATTTACTGTGGCAGAGTAGCTTACTTTGCCGCTTGCGTCAACCGACTTTATCCGGTAGTAATTATTTTTAGAAGAAACCCCTGCATCATCAAATTGGTAAGATGTTGTGGCCGCATTATTTTTTACCGCTGCAATGCCGACTGTCCTAAAACTATCCAGCACTTCATCCTGCCTTTGTATGTCATATTGCTTAACAGTTGTTTCGTGTATAACATTCCACCTTACAGAGATACTATTATTACTAAGTGCTTGTGCATTTATAGTTATAAATTTTACTGGCTGTACCGCAAGGCTTTTAAAAACAACTCCAAACCTGTCGGCAGCTTTAGAGCATACATCACCGGTAATATCAAAAGGATACTCCGTTATTGTGTTTAGGATGGTTATTTTGTTAAGGTATGTATCGTACAGCATAGGCTGCATGCCTGTGCTTGAAAAGTATTGAAGTTCAATATTGAACTGGTAATGCAGGTTTTTTATACCAGTAAATTTCAGCTTCATAGTATCGTTTTCCTGTGGCATTTTGCGCTTTTGAATGGAGAGCGTATTTGTTGGGTAAGCTATGCCGAGGTTTTCTTTTATATTCCCGAATTTTAAGGCATCGCCTGTATTTATCCAATTATCGTAAGCGGCGTTATAATGGCTAAGCACGCCATCCGCAAGCGCAAGCGTACTATCGGCTTCACGTATCTGCAGGTTTATTACTATGGAAGGGGTCAGGGGCATTACCTAAATCAGGATCAATAGGCGTAATTGGTATGTCATCTGCAACTTTTCCAAATGGCGTATTGCTGGTAACAGTTTTTTTATGGCTTTAATTTATTACCAGGCTACCAGGGTTAATATTGTCGTTGCTTTGTACAAAAAATGCTTGCCCGCTTTGTATCATGCTCGTAATAAAAGGTGCTGACGGTGTAAAAGTATAGGATGAACCCGACCAGTCTATTGCTACATAAGCCCCTACACCATTGCTTCCGCCCAGGCTTGGGTCCCAAACTGTAAACCTGTTTTTAATATTTGTGCTGGCTGTTGCTATAGCTCCAAAGTTGATAGGGCATGCATATGGATTGCCAATTAGCGTATAACCGGTTGCGGCTACAGCCTTTGCGGGCTGCGTGCCCTGATAAACATTTTCTTTAGCCCGTATTACAGTTGGTAATGGTGTTGTAGTGGTTGCAGTAGTGACTAAGTTACAACGCCTATTGCCTCTAACAAAAAGAAGTAGCCTGGATATTGGGTAACAGGTGTGGTAAGGGTATTGCTGAGGGGCAAAAAATTAGTGGCATTATAGTACTTAAGGTTTAAAGCATTGTTGGGCGTTTGGTCGAAGCCATTAGCTGCTGTGCCTCCGGTTATGTGTGTGCCAAAACCAGGAACGGGGTCGCTTGTAGAAGAAGTAGCACCCTCCTGCCAGGCCCTGGTTTATACTTGGTGCATTGGCAGTAGTAATTGGTGCAGCCATAAGCCTCCAAGCCCTTCTGGCAGGCATGTACCTTTCAATAGTTGCATTACCAGTTATAGTACCTCCAGAGATGCCGATTATCGCTGTGCCATTCCAATCACTTTTAAGCGTAAGGCTATCTGAGGTAATTAGAGTGGCTCCAGTACTTACTATTACAGAACCTGCAGCATTGCCAGCGGTTATATTAAGGTTTGTATTAAGTGTAGATGTACTGCCGGCAACCAACAAGTTTTTCAACACCTGGCTTCCGGTTGCAAAGCTAAGGCTAGATACACCGTTTACTGTTAGGCTGGAGGTTGCGGAACCTGCAAGGGTACCTGTGCCATTCCTTAGTATCCTGCCGGCATTGAGGGTAGTGCCCGGGGTATATAATACTTTCATTTATAAGGGATATTTGTAGTAAAGCATTTGAACTTCATCTTCTAAACGATACTTACCCCCTATTACTTTAGCCAAAATTCGAAGTTGCTGTAGTTTAATAATTACAGTGTGTAGATAAATAACTACCGGGAGTAGCGTGGCTTTTATTTATAATTTTTATAACTAAGTATGCCTCACTTAAAAAAATGATCGGTTATGGTCTTTTTTTAAAAGCTTGCTTAGGGCTATTTCTTATATGAGAAGGCAAGATTAATAATTGAACTTAAAATATCCTGCAAAATATATCAGTAAAATAAAAAAGGATGCTAATCATAAACATCTTTTTTATGGCTGTTACTTTTTGCCCGTAGCTAAAATTAATGGTTAAAATAACCTCAGTAGCGCATAAAGGTTATTTTAACCTGATAACATAAATGAGTATGGCGATCTCGTTAAAAAATTTTATTGTCTATCGCATACTTAATTAAGTCACTATTCGTCGCTAATTTTAATTTTTTAAAAATCCTGGTCTTATACGTGCTTACCGTGCTTAGCTCCAGCCCCATAACCTGGCTTACTTCTGTGGTAGATTTTTTTTGAGAGTACAGCTTAAAAGCCTCAAACTCCTTGGTGCTAAGTTTTTCGTGCAACGGTTTTTGATAATCGCTTACCATATTTTCAGACAGCATATTTATCATAAAAGGCGAAATATACCTGTTGCCATTGAGCACGCAATCTATTGCCTTTAATAATTCTTCAATGGGGGCTTCTTTGGTTATATAGCCTGCAGCACCCGATTTGTATGCCCTTAGTCCGTACACCTCTTCTTTATGCATTGAAAGTACAAGCACCCTAAGCTTAGGGAATACTTTTTTTATATAGCCTAATGCTTCAAAGGAGGCATTCTTTAGCATGGATATATCGCTTATTACCAAATCCCAGTCTTCCGTACCTACTTTTTCAATTAAATCTTCACCGTTATAAGCCGTCATAATTATTGCATCCATGTATTTTTGAGCTATAATCTTACTTAATCCTTCCCGTATAAGTTCGTGGTCATCAGCTATCAGAATTTTCAACATAAATATTTTTTAAATAAAATTTTGTGTGTTTTGTAAGTTTTCAACAACGCCGGAACCATTGCAACCAATAAGCCATTAAACAATTTGGTTATCTTATAGTTTGCTGTTGCACAATTGCCATTATTAACCAAAAACGTTACCAAAAGAATAAAACTTATGGGTATAAACAATTAATTAACTGCCCATTGTGTAGTAATCTTTATTATACTTGTTTCAATGCCGTTAAGTTAAGAATTTATCTGTTTGTCTTTACCTCACCTAACCCTCTCCAAAGGAGAGGAAAGGACTTAACTTAACGGCATTGATACTTGCTTACTAAACACAAACAGTTTTTATAAAATGTACAAAAATCGTTTTACGGTTTAAGGTTCCATTAAACTACAGGTAACTTACTACCAATGCCAGCTTATGGACAGTGCTTATTTACTGCTTAGGGCCATACCCGTCAATGGTATATCTACAACTATGGCACATCCTTTACCGGGCGCTGAATCGGTATTGAATTTGCCTAAAAATAATTCTGTACGCCTTTTCATATTAGCCATGCCAATGCCTCCTTTTACAGCATTAACGTTAAAGCCAATACCATTATCTGCAATACGCATCTTAAGCTTATTGTTGTAAATAATAACGTCCACTTCAACAAGGCCCGCATTAGAATATTTTAGGATATTTTTCAATTGCTCCTGCAAAATGCGGTAAAGGTTTAATTGAAGGTCTTCAGGGATGCCTGCAGTTGCAAATGCATTATCAAAATGAAGGGCAACCTTATAACTTCTGCCCATATTGAAGGCGTGGAGCAGTGTACCAAAAGCTTCCTCCAATGTGGAATATTCGAGAAATGCCGGCGCCAGGCGATGAGACAAATTCCTAATTTCTTCTATCGCAAGAAGTATGTATTCCCTGCACTGGGCATATTTTGTTAACCCTGGCTGCGCTACAAAATCTTTAAGCATGCCAAGGCTAAGCTGGCTCATGGCAAGTATCTGGCTTACATTATCGTGCAATTCTCCGCCAATTTCATAGCGTTCGTCTTCCTGCGTTTTAATAATTGCCTTAACTACCTGTTGGTCAAAGCGGTTTTTTTCTGTAACATCAATGGCAATTACAGATATCATATCCTTATCGTTTATGGTTATGCTATTGCTATAAATTTCCACCTCCACCAACGCCTTTGACTTAGTATTGTTTATATAAAGGCCTTTTATAAGGCCAGTTGCGGGCTGTTGGCTTTTAATTGTATTTTTTATTTCAACCCAATCGCTCTCATTAAAAATAACCCAAAGCCCCATTGATAAAAACTCTTTCTCTGTGTAGCCATATAAATCTATAGCAGCTTTGTTAACGTGCATAAATTGAAAGGTCGCTGGTTCAAATACCCACATTGGCTGAGGGCTTAAATTAAACAAATCGGAGTATCTTTTTTCTGAAGCTTTAATGTCTGCAATGTTTTTGGTCCTTTCTATTGCGTAAATAATGCTTTTATAAAGTGCCGCTGCCGTAAGGTTATTTTTGATTAAATAATCGAGTATGCCCTGGGTTATAGATTTAATGCTGAATTCTACATTGGCAAATCCTGTTAAAATAATTACCGGGCAAGATATTGGTGTTATGGCCAAAATGCTGGTAACAAGCGCCTGGCCTTCTTTATCGGGTAAGCTTAGGTCCATTAATAAAGCACTAAATCCCCTTTCTATAGAGAGTATTTCAGCTGCTTGTTTGTAATTAAATGCAGTTACAATTAAAGGGAACTCAATTTCTTCCCTTAGAAAACCTTCAATAATAATTAAGTCGCCTGGGTTATCTTCTATTAATAAAAATTTATACAATTTTTTATCCTTTGTCATAGCGGTAGTTTAGGAGAATAAATAACCAGGGTAATTAATTTTAAGTGAATTGATCAACGCCCAGATATCACTGGCAATTACAGGCTTAATAATATAGCCGTAAGCATTGTTTGCAAGGCATAAGGCCTTTTCTTTAGCGGAGGAAGACGTTGTTAACATTATTACCGGTATATGCCTCAAAATGGGATTTTTGTTTATGTGCGCCAATACCTCGTGCCCATTTTTTTTTGGCAGGTTGATGTCTAATAATATAAAATCGATATGCTCAATAGTAATGCCTGGCGCCGCATCAAAAAAGTCAATGGCTTCTTTGCCATCCTGAAAAATACTTAGTTTGGCAGGCAGCTTCATATCATCAAGCACCTCTGTAGTAAGCAGTATATCTCCCTCATTATCTTCAACCAATATTATGTGGATTGTTTCCATATTTTTTTATTTAACATAGCAGCCAAAATATTCTTTATTAAAACCCCGGCCTGCAAAAAATGGCCGGTTTTTAAGGAATGAAAAAGTAATTGCAACAAAAACGATTAAAATAAATCTGCTACAAAACTTTTTTTGTTGTTAACCCAATTTCAGGCAAAGGCCCTTTAATGCCAAGCGCAATTAAATCAGGCCGGCTGTTTACTGCTGGCTTGTCGTTTCGTAACAAGGTAAAATGAAAGCTGCTTCCTTTTCCTTCTTCGGAGGTTACCCAAATTTTCCCACCATAACTCTCTATAATTTTTTTTGTGATTGCTAAGCCTATCCCCGTTCCGGTAAATTCATTTTTGCGATGAAGCCTTTGAAAAATAATAAATATCTTCTCAAAATATTCACTTGCAATTCCTATACCATTATCCGTTATTGAAAACTTCCAAAATTCTCCATGCTCTTGCACGGTTATATATACCTGTGGAGCAATGCCCGGTTGCCGGTATTTGAGGGCATTGCTGATTAAATTTTGAAACACTTGCCTAAAGGGTGTTTTATAAGCAAGTAAAACAGGTAATTTATCGGAGTAGATAAATTCCTTTTCGCCCGTATTTTCTTTTTGGAACAAGGCCCTCATTTCTTCTACCAAAATATTAAGGTCAACATACTCTAACTGGCCGGTAACACCTCCTATTTGCGAAAATTCTAACAAGTCGAGAATTATTTGCTGCATCCTTTTTGCCCCATCAACAGCAAAACCAATATAGGTTTTGCCTTTACTATCCAGTACATCAGCATATTTTTTATCCAGTTGCGTTAAAAAACTGGTTATCATCCTAAGGGGCTCCTGCATATCGTGCGAGGCAACATAGGCAAACTGTTCTAGTTCCGCATTTGAAATAGCGAGTTCCCTGGCATTATTCTGCAGCTCCTTATTTAATTCAAAAAGCTGCAGTTCTGCTTGCTTTCGTTTAGAAATATCTTTAAAATAAACCGATAACCCTTTACTGGAAGGATAGGCACTTATTTCGTACCAGGCAGTTAAGCGTGGGTAATAATCTTCAAAGTGGATGGACTTTGCGCTATCGATTGCCTGCTGGTATTTTAGGTAGGAACCTGAATTATTATCTGTTGAAAATACTTGCCCTAAAGGATGGCCGAGCATTTCTTCTTTTGGTTTTTGAAGCATTTTTTCTGCTTGGGAGTTCCAGTAGGTGACCGTCCATTTTTTATCTACGGCAAAAAAAGCATCATCAATACTTTCCAGTATGTCATTTTTTTCCTGCAATAATTCTACGGCTGCAAGCTCTGCCCTTTTTCTAAGGTCTATATCCTGAAAGCTGCCATATATCCTTATAATACGGCCATTGACAGCCTCCGTTTCTCCTATACACCTTACCCACTTTTTATGGTTATTTACAGTTATTATCTGCACTTCCAAATCCCAAGGTTTGCCATCCGTTATAGCTTCTTCAACACACTTGATGATGGATTGCCGGCTGATCCCTTTTTTATAAAAATTGATAGCGCTCTGCAAATTGGGCGTAAAGCCAATATCGGTTTCGTGTATTTCCTTTATTATGTCAGACCAGTAAACGGTTTCTTTAACAAGGTCAATTTCCCAGCTTCCTATGCGTGCCATGCGGGTTGCCTTATCAAGCAGGCCTTCCAAATTCTTTTCTTCCGAACGGTCCCTCATAGCACCAATTACTCTTTTTGCCTTACCTGTTGCGTCCCTTATTATAAGTGCCTTGTTGTATACAGTAGCATACCCGCCTGTTGCTTTAAGGTAGCGGTGCTCATAGCTCCAATTTAACTTATCGCTTTTTAAAGTTAAGTCTGCGCTTTTAAGTAATTGCTCAATATCATTAGGGTGTATCTTTTGTTGCAGGCTTTCAAGCGCAGTGCCCTTTTTTATATCTACACTGCCAAATAAATTAATAAACTCATCTCCTAAAAAAATTTTGCCAGAAACGATGTCCCAATCCCAGATAGCATCAAAAGTGGCTTTGCTTACATTGGCAAACCGTTCATTGCTTTCAATGAGTTGCATCTCGGCTAGCTTCCGGGCAGTTATATCTTGCATTGTACCTTCAAAACGGGTTGCCTTGCCTGCATGGTTAAATTGAAATGTGCCCTTCTCGTGAATATATTTTAAAGATTTTCCCGGTAAAATTATCCTGTATTCTATATCCATTTTAACTTTACCGGCAAATGCTTTTTCCTGCGCTGCAATAAATAGGCTCCTATCGGCAGGATGGATGGTTTCGTAAAATCTCTGAAAGGTTATATTAAAAGTTGTGGCGGAAACTCCCCATATTTTATATACCTCTTTAGACCAGTACAAGCGGTTTGTATCCAGCTCCATTTCCCAGTATCCAAGCTGCGATATTTGCAAAGCTGCTTCTAATTTGTTGTTAATTGTAACCAGTTCATTTTTAAAATTCCGGGCAATGGTAGTGTCTCTTGTATAACATGCAACACCAATTACCGATTTTCCATTATAGATGGGATTAAACCTTGTTTCTGCCCACGTTTCTGGCAGGCTTTCAAATGCGGGTGTATATATTTCTTTTATAAATGATTCTCCTTGCAATGCCCGCCTATACAGGTTTTGCCACAAATGAAGGTATGCTGTAGAAAATTCCATATTTAGTGCAAGGCCAGTGCCAGGGTTGTTTAGCGTAATGCCTGCACCATTTTTTTTGGAATGCATAAAAGGCTTGTTGGCTGCTATTAACTTAAAATCGCTGCTGATGCTCCACATCAGGTCGGTTGTTGTATTAATCAATGCTTCCTTATCCCTGCGTTCAAACTCTTTAAGTTTTTCTGCCCGTTTTTTTTCTGTAATATCAATTGCGGTAATGAATACGCCAATGGTAGTACCATATTCATCTTTAGCTGGCTTGTATTTAATACAAAAATGTTTGACTGCCTTGTCTTTCAAAATAGCTAGCTCTATATCCTCTTCACTGCCGGCAAGTACTTTTGCGTAAATTTCTTTAACCCTATCAAGCCACTTTACCTTGGTATATTCTAAGATAGAGCGCCCTTTAACAATGTTTATGCCAAGGTAAAGAAGGTATAACTTTTTAAACTGGTTATTAAAGGAGGTTATTTCCAGGTGATGGTTTAATAAAACGAAACACTCTTCGGTATTGTTTACCAGCCATTCCATTTCTTGTTCGGCTTTCTTTCTTTTAGCGAAATTTAGCACAAGCTGGTTATTAATAGTAACAAGCTCCGTGGATCGTTTCTCTTTTTCGCAATTTTGAAACGCAAGCTCTGCATTGGCAATAACTAGCTCTGCCGCCCGTTTTTGCCGTTCTTCATTGTGAAACAATAGCTCCTTATTAGCAATTATTAAAGCAAAAGCCTTTTTCTCTTTTTCAATATTCTGAAAAGAAAGTTCTTCATTGGCAATTACTAATTCTGCGGCCCGATTTTCCTTCTCCCTATTTTGAAATGCAAGCTCTTTATTGGCAATAAGCAATTCTGCTGCTCGCTTTTCTTTTTCATTATTTTGAAAGGCTAACTCTTTATTGGCAATAATTAAATCATCTGCTTTTTTTTGCTTTTCTTTATTTAACAGCAAGTATTTGCCGGTAACTACTATCATCGCGATGCTTATTACCGTCATTAAAAAAAACAGCATAATAGAAAACTGTTTAGCCAATGACTGGCTCTCCACGTTATGAACATTTCTTTGTATGAGCAATAATTCTTCAACTTGTTGAAAGTCGATTATTAGCTGTTTTATTTTATTAGTAGTGCCTTTAGTAAAAAGAAGATAGTTAAACAATATAGCAGATACAGAATCCTTCCTATTGTTTTTAGCAAGCATATCCAGTGAAAAATCTAACCGCAGCTTGATATAATAATTAAGAGAATCTACACGTGATTTTTGTGCAGTATTATCGTACAAAAGTTGGCGCATTTCCTTTATTTTTTGGAAAACTTTTGCGCTGTCCTGCTTTATGTTTTTAATAAGGCTACTGTCTCCATTAACGATAAATCCGCGGCATCCAATCTCTATACCTTCGCTGATTAGTAGTATACTTTTCGATTTATCTATAACATCTTTTGTATGCCACAGCCAATCATTAGTGCTTTGCAGGCGCTGGTTGCTTTTATATACACCAAGCCCAATTAAACCAATGCCTAAAATGATGATAATGGAAGAAATTATTACTTTTTTGATTATACTCAAAGTGATTTATTTAATAAGTAAACCTGCTTATTTTAAAAACACAATACGCATGCGTTTAGCTTTAATAAATTAGGTATTTAAACAGCGTTTTCTAAAAACAGTAAATAGCACTAACCAGCAAAAATTTAATAAGCTAAGCTTGAAACATGTATGTAAAAGCCCTAATATTAATTTTGAATTATAAACCAATGCCGTTAAGTTAAGGATTTATATGTTTGTCTTTACCTCACCCTAACCCTCTCCAAAGGAGAGGAAAGGTCTTAACTTAACGGCATTGAATTATAAACTTATAATTATTGGGTAAATTATTTAAAAATTGATAGTGCG
>JANXVN010000155.1 GCA_025351645.1 Ferruginibacter sp. | reverse complement strand
CGACCAGCAAAAAGCCGTGTTAAGCGGCATGGAAGTTACACTGGATATTCATCCGCACCCATTGGATTGGCTGCATGTTGAAAATACTTTTTCGTTAGTTTCAGGCCATTTAAAAAACCCGCTGGAAGGTTCAAAATACCTGCCTTTCATCCCAGCGCCAAGGTTGATTTCTGAAATACGCACTAACTTCAAAAAGATTAGCACCAACATCCATAACTTCTATTTAAAGTTGGAGGCAGATAATACTTTTGCTAAAAAAGATGTATTTACAGCTTATAATACAGAAACACCTACACCAGGCTATACGTTGCTAAATATGGGCGTGGGTGCGGATATTATAGCCAATGGAAAAACATTATTTACCCTAAGTATCGCAGGCAATAACCTCGGCGATGTGGCTTATCAAAATCATTTAAGCAGGTTAAAATATGCAGATGAAAATTTGGCAACAGGGCGGATTGGTGTATTTAATATGGGGCGAAATTTTGGTATTAAACTAAATATCCCGTTGAGTTTTAAGGTTAAAGAAAAATAAGCCCAAGACAGCCTCCGTGCCCTCCAAAGGAGGGTTCTGGTACCCAGCAATTTTTAAAGTTTATATAAATACGAATACTTCAAGAACCCTCCTTTGGAGGGCGGGGAGGCTTTTTAATGCAGGTAATAACAACCCAGCACAAGCAGCCCTTGAAGCAGCAACGTGCCATCTAAAATGCCGTAATGATATATTTTAAGTGCTTGTACCCATTTACTATTTAAAAAGAAAAATGTACTAACCGCAGATAATGCAAATGCAACATTAATCAGCATAAAAACTTCCCGCTGATAATGTATAAGGCAAAGCACCATAAATAATGCCAACGATATATTGGCAACTACCATTGCCCATTTTTTACCGATGAGCAATGGGATGGTTTTTAGTTTTTCTTTTTTATCGGCTTGCATATCCCTGATATCAAAGGGTATGGTGATGGCAAATACAAATACAAACCGTTCTGCAAGCATAGCTAAAACATGTGCCTTGCTAAAATGCAATCCCGATTGAATAATAGGCAGAAAAATAGTTGATGCTGCCCAAACAAAAGAGATTAGGAAAATTTTTAAACAAGGGATTTCTCTTAACCGGAAAATAGTTTTTTTGCTTTTAAAAACAGGCAGCGAATAAAATAATGTAAGCGTTGCAATGGGCGCTAGTGTTATTAACACTTTAATATCGGCATAAAAAATTGTCCACATAAAACCAGCCACAGATATGGCTACCAACAAATAAAATAATAACAGGTTTTCTTTTACCCAATGGTGCTTATCGCTGTTTAGGGCTTCTTTGTTGGTAAGTACAGTTATCAGCCGGTGCAGGTTATAATCAAAAATAGTAGCAAAAAAAAGAAGCAATAAGTAAGGGTGAAACTGAGGCCGCATGCCTAACTGTACCTGCGTTGCCATTGCCAGCGAAACTGCCGCCAGGGAAATATAAATATTAGTATTGATAAGAAAGTTAAATAGCTTCAAAACGTTGTTGCTTGGATAGGCGTTAAAATACTTTATTAGAAAATTACCTGCCGCTATAAAAGTGAAAGGTCATTAAGGCTAAATGATAATTGTACTAGCTACAACTTATGGTCAAACTCAAATGGGGTCGATTTTTTATAATCCTCATCGTAACTAACAAAAAAGTATAAATAAATAACACGGCTAAGCCGCATTAGCCAGGGTTGAATGGCTACAAGCAAAACTCCATTGATGCCAAGCCACCAAAATATCCGGTTATCGTCTGTAGATACGCCAATTATCAGCAGCCATGCAAGAAAAGTAGCGATAGAAACTGCCACTGCCAATGCATAACTAACATAGCCGGTACCATACCAAAATCCTTGTTCCAGGTCGTACCGCTGCCCGCATTCCGGGCAGTTTTCCGGCATGCCCAATATATAATCCAGGCTTAATTTCTTAAAGGCATTTTTGTGTGTAAACATGGGGCCACGGCGACACCTGGGGCAACGCATGTTAAGCACGCTCAACAAATAACCAGGCTTGGGTTTTTTATTTTCCATCACTACAAAGCTAGTTTAAAAGTTATGAGTTATGAGTTATAAGTTAGGAGTGTTTTCAGCTTTAATAACATCCCAAAATAGCAATATAAACTTGTTGCGTAATTGTATAAATGCTAAGTGGCAAACTCATCTTATTTTTATAAACACAAATTTGCCACCTTATTGTTTTAATTACCGCTTGATTGTAGATACTAACATAACTAGCCATCAAACATTAAAAAATCAAACATCCGACATATTACTGTACTTGTAATTTTTTTCTTTCCCCTATCTGCTGGCGCCACATGGCATAGTACAATCCCTTTTCTTCCAGCAATTTTTCGTGGGTACCGGTTTCAACTACGTCGCCTTTTTCTAACACATAAATCCTGTCTGCGTGCATGATGGTACTTAGGCGATGCGCTATTAAAATAGATATTTGTTCTTTGGCAGAGGAAATTTCTTTGATGGTGTTGGTGATTTCTTCTTCTGTTAATGAGTCTAAGGCAGAAGTTGCTTCATCAAAAATTAGCAGGTGCGGTTTTCTTAATAATGCACGGGCAATAGACAAACGTTGTTTTTCGCCACCGCTTAATTTAAGCCCGCCTTCGCCAATCATGGTATCCAGGCCTTTTTCTGCACGCAATACTAAATTGGTGCAGCTTGCTTTTTCTAATACGTCTGCCAGTTCTTCGTCTGTGGCAGCAGGGTTTACAAAAATCAGGTTCTCTTTTATGGTGCCGCTAAACAGGTTGGTATCTTGTGTTACAAACCCAATCTGTTTTCTAAGGTCATCAAAATTGATGGCATTTTCATCCAGCTTGTTGTAAAATATATTTCCTTCCAATGGCCGGTATAAACCAACCAATAATTTCATCAGGGTAGATTTACCGCTTCCTGATGGGCCTACAAAGGCTATCGTTTCGCCAACCTTTACATCAAAACTAATATTATCAATCGCTTTATGCGAAGCCGTTTGGTGCTGGAATGACACTTTGTTAAAAGACAAGGATTCAATATTTCCTAATGGCTTTGGTGCCAGCGGCTCTGCTTCCGGGGCCTTCATCATCAGGTTATTAAAGTTGATGAGCGACGCTTCTGCCTCACGGTACGAAAGAAGGATATTGCCGATTTCCTGCAGGGGGCCAAATATAAAAAATGAGAAAACCTGCATGGTTACCAATTGGCCGGCATCCATCTTTTCATTAAATATAAGCCACATTAAAATAAATAAAATTACCTGGCGCAACGTATTTACCATAGTGCCTTGTATAAAGCTGATGCTACGTATGCGCTTAACTTTCGTCAACTCCAAGCCCAGTATTTTGTAGGTATTTTTATTAAGCCTGTCTACTTCTTGCTTAGTAAGCCCAAGGCTTTTAACCAGTTCGATATTGCGCAACGATTCTGTGGTAGAGCCTGCCAATGCAGTTGTTTGCCCTACAATATTTTTTTGTATGATTTTTACTTTTTTGCTTAACAAATTGGTGATGATTGTCAGTACAACAATGCCCACCACGTAAGCAATCGGCACCCGCCAGTTAATGTATAGCGTTGCATATACAAATACAAAAACAACCCCTACCAAAATGCCAAACAGCACATTGATGAAGCTTGTCATAAATTTTTCAACATCGCCCCGCACCTTGGTTAGGATAGATAATGTTTCACCGCTGCGCTGGTCTTCAAACTGGTGGTAAGGAAGTTTCATAGCGTGTTGCAAGCCATCGGTAAATACTTTGGCACCAAATTTTTGTATAATAACGTTCAAAAAATAATCCTGGAAGTTTTTAGCTATGCGGCTTATCATAGCGACGGTAATAGAAAATAGCAAAATGTAAAACACGCCTAACTCCAGGTAGGGCTTGCCTTTGCGGATAATATGCTCGTATTGCCAAAAATAGGCCGACCAGGTAAATTTACCATTTGGCGCAATGGATTGGTGCTCGTTTGCAAGGTTCACCATCTTGCCCAACAAAATAGGGTCTACCAACGAAAAGCCAATATTGATGGCTGCCAAAAAAAGTGTAAAAATAACCAGCCATTTATGTGGCTTTAAATATTTAATTAAAATTTTCATCCGTGTTAATTGTTTATCTTAAAATATTGAAGTGTTGAAATGAGCCAAATATCGTACAAGTTCGGATAAAATGACAAGATTGCAGGTGGCAATTGATAAATGGTTAAATGATAATGGATAATTAATACCTTCCGTA
Source organism: Ferruginibacter sp. (assembly GCA_025351645.1). GTDB lineage: Bacteria > Bacteroidota > Bacteroidia > Chitinophagales > Chitinophagaceae > Ferruginibacter. The sequence goes on along the minus strand of JANXVN010000155.1, from coordinate 45,726 downwards.
ATCGAAAAAATATCGGTTCTTTGGTGCTTATAAATTTTATATGAAAATAACTGGTGTAACAATAATCCGCCATGCAGTAAAAAACGATTATCCTATTGTAGAAGCTATCAAATCTATTTTACCAATGGTGGATGAAATGATTATTAGCATAGATAAAGGCGAAGATGAAACGGAGGCTTTGATAAAAACAATTATATCCCATAAAATGAGGATAGTCTATAGCGAATGGGATATGAACCTGCGCAAAGGGGGCAAAGTGTATGCTGTTGAAACTGATAAAGCTATCGCCCACGTTAGTGCTGATACAGATTGGATATTTTACTTACAAGCGGATGAAGTGATACACGAAAAATACCATGGCACCATATTGGCTGCGGCAAAAAAGCATTGTACCAATAATAAAGTACAGGGATTGTTATTTAAATACCTTCATTTTTATGCATCGTACAATTATGTAGGCGATAGTAGAAAATGGTACAATTACGAAGTGCGGATGATCAAAAATGACAAACGCATTACCTCTTATAAAGATGCGCAAGGCTTTAGGATTGGCAATAAAAAATTGAATGTAGTATTAATAGATGCAGAGGTATATCATTACGGCTGGGTAAAAAGCCCACAACAAATGAAAGTAAAGCAAAAAGATACAGACCAGTATTATCTTAACAATATTTACGAAACGGGCGAACTAATTAACAGTACGGATATTTATGATTTTGATAAACATTATGATTCATTAAAAAAGTTTGCCGCTTCACACCCTGCCGTGATGCAACAACGCATCGATAAAAAAAATTGGTTGATAGAGCTGGATATTGACAAGAAGAAATTTTCAATGAGAGAAAAACTATTGTTTTGGGTGGAGAAAAAAACGGGGAAAAGGCTTTTTGGTTTTAAGAATTATCGGTTGGTTTAAGAATAAGCTTACCAATTGCCTACACTAAAAAATCAGCATCATCAATTCTTCCCATCTTGTTGCTTTTGTAATCATGGTATCCCAGGCGCACATATTTCCAGATCTGCCAAATATTTCTACTATAAAAAAAAGCTATTTTTAAACGGGTATTGAGGTCAGCCCTAAGTTGGTTAACATGCGGTAAATTTTGGTTTTCATATTTTTTAATTAGATAAAATGTATTTCTTACCATGTAGTAATAACGTACTGGAGAATGTATTTCCTTTTTCTTTTTAATAAGAAAAAGTGATTTGATGGAAGCATTGTAAACGGTATTACCCAAGCGATGCGCAAGTAAAATATTATTGTACCGGATAGTTTTATATCCTTCGGCGATAGCACGTATGCAGTAGTCATGATCTACCAGATCAATAAAAAGCGCTTCATCAAATAATCCAATTTTTTTAAAAGTTTGCAGGTTTAACAAGCTGCCCGAAGTTATGAGGCGAATATCTTCTTCAAATTGACAGGTTGCTAAGGAAGCTGATTTGTTGGGTTCATAGGCTAAACCAAATATTGCTACAGTATTTATCGCTGTATTTTTTTTTATACAGTCCATGTATTTAATAAAATCACCCTCCTGAAAACTTGAATCCTGGTCCATTGTCAACAACCAGTCAAACCCATCCTTAATGGCCAGCCTGCAAGCCTCATTTAATCGTTTGGACAGCCCCTTATTTATTTTATCCTGGTAATATACAATTTTAGAAAGATCATCTAATTCGCTACTGAAAAGGCTTTCGGTCTCAGTATTATCGAAAATATATAGTTTTTCTACATGATTATAGTAACTATGTATGTTGCCTAAACAATACTTATCCGGGTGAAATAAAATAACAGCACCAGCAATTTTCATACAAATAATTTTTTTAGATAAGTCCGCTATTTTTTTCTTTAGTAATATAAAAAACAAACGGCCTTAAGCCTTTCTTTATTTGTAAAGATAATTGGTAAAGAAATGAATGAAGGAAAACACTACTGTAAATTATAACTTTAATGCCAAAGTCGTTGGGTAGACTTTAATAATTATATCCAGTTATAAAAGGGCTAAAGGATCACTTCTTATGGGCATAATCAAGCCTGATAATAATAGCCTTCCTCTTCAATTTTCTTTTTCACCCCTTGCTCTTTTTCTAATTTCGTTTAACTGACTTAAATTACTTTTTTTTGAAAACCTATAAATATCCTTTTTGTTCCTAATCAAAAACCAAAATAGCCCCCATGCAAAACGGCCTTTATTTTTACCGAGGTGTAAATTATAAAAATGTTTATAAAATAATTTTTGCTTTTCTAATGTATTATTTTTAAGAAGCTCAAGCCCTTTTAATTCTTTCAAGAATTGGTCATACCTTTTATTAAAAGTTCTTGAACCAGTTATTTTTTTAATATAACTCGGCGTAGTATTTTTTGTATGTTGACGGTACAAGGTTAGTTTTTCATCTAAATATTTTATACCATTTAAGTTAGCAGCTTGTACGGCAATCCACCAATCATAAAAATGGCCTTCGGGAATTGGCAAGGCACATTTTAGCAATTCTTTTGTAGCCATCATGGAATGCCCAGACACCGCATTATCAACACTCAATCCTTTTGAATCAAAAAAGTCCTGTAACTTCCTAAAATCAGATAAGTTTTTATTCAGGTAGTTTCCCTTTGCATTTACCAGTTTGCTATCGCTGTAAACAAGAGAATAGTTAGCAATAGCGTTATATAATTTCTCTATCTTTTCGGGCAGCCAGATATCATCCTGATCAGAAAAACAAATAAAAACGCCTTTGGATAAAGCTGCGGCCAGCCCAATATTTTTAAGCAAGCCTACATTTTCGTTATGAAGGGAAATGATAATTTTAGGATAGCTAGCATACTTTTTTAAAATAATGCTGGTACCGTCTGTTGATGCATCATCTGATATAATGATTTCAATATTGGGGTATGTTTGGTGAATAAGTGATTGTATTTGTTCTTCAAGATAATCTTCACCATTGTATGTACAAAGCAGGATGGAAATAAGTGGATGGTTCATTAATGTGTTTGTATATAAATGATTATTAGGAATAGATTACCAGGACATTCGCTGCTATCTTATTTTTGCAATAAAGTGTTTTCGCAAAGCTAATTTTAGCATTAAGTAAACTTAGTAAATTATTATCTTATTGTGCATATTACTCATTCTGAAATGGAAAATCATAAGACAAAAATCCCTCTCGTCTCAATAATAATGGCCACTTATAATGGAAGTAAATACCTTGTTGAACAAATGGAGTCGGTTGTTGCTCAATCGTACCCCAATATTGAAATAATTGTTGTTGACGACAGAAGTACAGACAATACCATTGAAATTTTACAACAATTCCTGCAACAATATTCATTTGTAAAGGTGATAAGCAATGAGACTAATCTCGGCTATATCAAAAACTTTGAAAAAGGCTGCTCCCTCGCTACAGGCGAATACATTGCACTATGCGACCAGGATGATCAATGGCATCCTGATAAAATAAAAAATATGCAGGCCGCTATTGGAAATTATCCGTTGCTCTATTGCGACTCTATTTTATGCGATGAGGAACTTAAGCCGATAGGCGTAAATATATCCGACCGGGTAAACGCTATTGATTTTAACAGCTGTTTGCAGCAGGTAGTATTTTGCAGAATTTATGGCCACGCCACATTAATGAAAAAGTCTTTTCTGCAGCAGGCTATACCATTTTTGAGCGTAATACCGCACGACTGGTGGCTGTGCTACATCGCAACATTTTATGGAGGAATAAAATATTTACCGCAACCACTAGTCAGTTACCGGCAGCACGCAGCCAATATTTTTGGCGTGGTGGGCAGCAAGACCCGTAAGCATAATAAAATTAATAAGGCAGAAAGAAACAAACTTGAAATGACCCGCATCCGCCTAAGGATTAATGCTTTTTATGAGGCTTGTCCAGATACCCTGGTGAAAGAAAAACAAGTGTTAAAGAAACTGGTGAAAACTTACCAAAACTTTTCCCTGGTTAATAATTTTCAGCGAATGATGTTGTTTTTTAAGTATAAAGATCAATTTCTGGCATCGAAAAAACGCTCCGCCATCAGGAAGTACTTATTTTGCTTTAAGATGTTTGTAAAAATAAAATAACATCGCTCAATATAAAGTCCGGTAAATGTTTAGGTAATCCGTTGCGGCATTATGCCAGCTAAACAGGGCTGCTCTTTTTTTAATTAGGCCAGCAGCGGTTGCATTTTCTTTATAATGCAGCAATCCATCTTGCATAGTTTTTTGCATCGCATCTTTTTCAAATGATGGAAAATAATAGCAAACATCGCCACCTATTTCGGGCAGCGAGGTTAAACCAGATAGAAAAATGGGCACACCAAAATACATGGCTTCTACTACCGGTGCACCAAACCCTTCAGTTAAGCTCGGGAATAAAAAAGCGGTACAATTTTTTAAGTACCATTGCTTGTCATTCTCGGTTATGGCACCGGTAAAAATTACCCGTTTTTCTACGCCATGTTTAACAGCCTCTGCAATAATTTCTTGTTTGTAAGCTTCGCTTGAGGTGATGCCTGAAATTACAAGTAGCCTGTCATTACCTGCAAGCAACGCAGGTAAAACGTGCATATTCTTTTTTCTCATAATGGTACTTAGCGTGAAATAAAACGGTGCGGCAGGTTTAATTGCTGGCTGCTGCAGGGGTATAATTTCACGGATAGTGCAGCCATTATAAACTGTTGAAAATGTTTTTTTGCTGAGGTCAATATGTTGCCGCACATCGTTACTGGTAAAATTTGAAATAAATGCTACGTGGCTAGCCCGCTGAATTTTTTTTTGTAATTGTTGGATGTACTGTTTTTTTTGGCTTGTAGTTTTAGCTGCATTGTGCATAATGTTAATATCGTGTATGGTCAACACTACAGGCAACTTATTTTTTAAAGGATAATAGTCGCTATCCTGTTGGGTGGAATGCCAAACTGAATATTTTTTCAACGATGGTAAAATCAGTTTTTGAAAGGAGTTTTGAAAAACATACTCCACCTCTTTTCCAAAATAACCGTTTAATTCTTTAGGAAGAAAAAAACTCAGTTGTTCCAAATGCGGCTGCACCAGCTTTTGCAAAGCCGGTGCTAGATTAATGCAATAACTATGAAGCCCAGTGTGCGGGTATTTCATGCGTTCACAGTCTATAATAATTTTTGCAGCCATTTATTTATCATTTACACAATAAACATAGTTGTTTTTTGCCAAAAGCATTTGTGTTGTGTCGTTATTTATTAATAACGCTTACCCTGCCCATCCTTCCCTATCCAAACTTCTATACTGTATGGCTTCTGCCAGGTGTTCGGCCTTTATCTCTTCCGTACCGGCGAGGTCGGCAATGGTTCGGCTAACTTTTAATATCCTGTCATAAGCACGGGCAGAAAGGTTTAGTTTTTCCATTGCTATCTTCAATAACTTTTGGCTGGCAGTATTTATAACACAAATTTCTTTCAGCATCTTGCTGCTCATTTGCGCATTGGCATATACGCCTTCACTGTCTTTGTACCGAAGCTCCTGTATATCCCTGGCTTTAATTACTCTTTCCCTAATGCTATCGCTTTTTTCGTATTGCTGGGTAGAGGACAGCTCGCTAAATGCTACTGGTGTTACTTCTACATGCAGGTCAATCCTATCCAGCAAGGGGCCGCTTATCTTATTTAAATATTTTTGCACAGCGCCTGGCGGGCAAGTACATTGCCTTTCAGGATGGTTGAAATAGCCGCAGGGGCATGGGTTCATGCTTGCTATCAGCATAAAGCTCGCAGGAAATTCCAATGCAATTTTTGCCCTGCTGATGGTTACTTTTCTTTCTTCCATTGGTTGCCGCATAACTTCTAATACCGTTCTTTTAAACTCTGGCAATTCATCTAAAAACAGTACGCCGTTGTGCGCCAAAGAAATTTCGCCCGGTTGTGGATTGCCTCCGCCTCCAACAAGCGCCACATCAGAAATGGTATGGTGAGGACTGCGGTAAGGCCGTTTAGAAATTAGCGTGGCATTTTCCGGCAGCTTGCCCGCAACGCTATGTATCTTGGTAGTTTCTAAGGCTTCCTGCAAAGACAATGGTGGCAATATAGTTGGCAAACGCTTTGCAAGCATGGTTTTACCGGCACCAGGCGGCCCAATCAAAATAGCATTATGCCCACCGGCGGCGGCAATCTCTAAAGCACGCTTTATATTTTCCTGCCCTTTTACATCACAAAAATCAATATCAAAATCGCTTTGGGCATAGGCAAATTCTTCCCGGGTATTTACAATGGTGGGCTCAATGGTGGTTTCATCTTTAAAAAACTCAATAACTTCTTTTAAATGGGATACGCCATACACCAGCAGGTTATTTACCATGGCGGCTTCACGGGCATTTTGCTTCGGTACTATCAAGCCTTTAAAATTTTCTTTACGGGCTTGTATGGCAATTGGTAATGCGCCTTTAATAGCGCGGACGGTTCCATCTAAGCTAAGTTCGCCCATAATAACATAGTCTGTCAATTTTTCTGGATTGATCAATTGCTCGCTTGCACCTAAGGTTGCCAGCGCTATGGGCAGGTCGAACGCACTGCCGCTTTTGCGTATATCCGCAGGGGCAAGGTTCACAATTAGCCTGGTGCGTGGCATGTAATAACCATTGTCTTTAATGGCGCTTTCTACCCGGAGCAAGCTTTCTTTAACGGCACCATCTGGCAGGCCTACAATTATTGCATCGCTTTTGCCCTGGTTATTAATATTTACTTCTATGGCAATGGTAATTGCTTCTACGCCATACACGGCGCTGCCATTTGTTTTTACGAGCATGTTTAAAAGAGGGGATTAGGGGTGATTAAAAACTAGTTGGTAAGGTAGGTTATTGTGTAAATAAATGGGGAGTTATTTGAAAAAGCATTTTAAGTACTGTAATTGGTTTGATAGATAAAGAAGGACATTATATTAAGACAATCAGGAAAGGGATAAGCCCCCGCAGGTGCCCAACAAAAAACTACAAACAAAAACTATTTTATTTCCTGCATCCTTACCAATTTGGTATAAAACCCATCTTGCGCAATCAGTATTTCATGCGTTCCCCTTTCTATAATTTGCCCTTTCTGCAGCACAATAATTTCATCGGCATTGCGGATGGTGCTTAGGCGATGTGCTATTACCAGCGAAGTGCGGTCTTGCATTAAGTTTACAATAGCATCCTGCACAAGGCGTTCGCTTTCTGTATCTAATGAAGAAGTTGCTTCATCTAAAATTAAGATGGGGGGATTTTGTAACACAGCCCTGGCAATGGTTACACGCTGGCGTTCGCCACCGCTTAGCTTCATGCCCCTGTCGCCGATATTGGTATCGTAGCGATTTTCTTTGTTGATGATAAAGCTATGCGCATTGGCGATGGTGGCGGCTGCTACTACCTCTTCATTGGTAGCTGCCACATTCCCTAAAGCGATATTATTGCTGATGGTATCATTAAATAAGATTGCTTCCTGCGTTACTATGCTCATTTGCTTGCGCAATGATTGTATGGTAAAGTCTTTTATATTTATTCCATCAATTAATATCTCGCCGCTGGTAACATCGTGAAACCTTGGGATAAGGTCTGCCAGGGTAGATTTACCAGCACCAGACGAACCGACCAATGCTACTGTTTTTCCTTTTGCAATTACAAAGCTGATGTTTTGCAATATTACTTTATCATCATAGTTAAAGCTTACATTTTTAAATTCAATATTTTTGTTGAAGCCTTTTAAAACGATGGCATCGGGCTTTTCTTCTACCAGCAAAGGCGCGTTTAAAACTTCTTCTATCCTTTCAATAGCGCCCATGCCTTTTTGTATGTTGCTAATGGTAGTTGATAAATTTTTAGCTGGATTAATGATAAGGGCAAATGCTAAAATAAAAGCTATAAGGTCGCCGCCTGTAAGGTTATTATCACCTGTTAATACAAGCCTGCCGCCAATGTATAAAATGCAGCAAAGTACCGCTACGCCTAATATTTCAGTTAACGGGCTTGCAAGGTCGCGGCGCAAAGTCATTTTATTAAGCATTAAAAACATCTTATCATTGCCGGTGCTAAATTTCTTTAGCATCCGCTGTTCTGCATTAAATGCTTTTATTACTTTTATGCTACCTAGTGTTTCTTCAACATGCGATAAATTTTCTCCACTAGCCGCTGAATAATGAGTAGATTGTTTTTTTAGGCGTTTGCTTATACGCCCTATAATCAGCGCTGTGATGGGCAAAAAAATGAGCAGGGACAAAGAGAGTGTTGGACTAATCCAAATCATAGAAAATAGTAATCCTATAATCGTTAATGGGTCTTTTATAACGTTTTCCAATGCAGAGAAAATAGAATTTTGTACTTCTGCAATATCGCCAATAATGCGGCTCATCAAATCGCCTTTTTTTTGTTCTGTAAAAAAACTTACTGGCAATTGTAAAATTTTTGTGTACAGGCGCAACCTAAAATCTGCCAATATTTTACTACGTAGTGGGGTAGATACGTAGATAGATAAATAGACAAATAAATTTTTTAGCAAAATGGTAGCAGTCATTACCAGGCAAATAATGGCTACTGCATACAGCCTGTTATGTTCTTTAATAATAAGTTGAAAAATGCTGCCAAACTTGCCAAGGTCTTCAGTTTTAATGCCAGCTTCAGGCTTAAAAATGATATTTAAAAATGGTGCCAGCGCATTGATGGAAAGCAAGGAAAATAGGGTAGATAAAACGGTATAAAATAAATAAAGGGCTAGCTTGCCTTTAGGGATGTGTATGTATCTAAATATCCTGAAAAAGTTTTTCATGTAAACCTGCTACGCCTTTTTAAAAAACGTAGCGGCAAATTTACATTACTTAAATAATACTAAACTACAAATTTGGTTTTAACAAATTCAAGGCAGAATGCATTGTAACGTAATGACGCTATAAAGCTTGGGTGCTAAGGCACAATAAATTTTTCACATAAAGATACAACTGAGTAAAAGCAAATAAATTTTTATGAAAACGTTGAGGGGAAAATTTTGTTGATATGTTTTGATTGCCTTTTGAGGTAATGGCCTGGTAAGTGTTTTGCTATTAGCCGATAGTTTCCTTTTACAGAAACCTTTTAAAAAATAGTGGCCAGTGATAAAAATCACCGGCCTTGCTTACCTCTGAAACCACAAGAAAAATTTTTACAGAATAAATTTTCTTTACAGAATATTTTATTAAGGATATATATAGTTATGTATTTTATTAATCAGCACACAAAAATTAAAACTTCTTTGTGGAAGAGCTTTCATTAAGATTGGAGGAATATACGTAGAGCAGAAAGCAAAACTAAATATTTTTTTTCGGATTATTAAAAATTTTTTACAAATGCTCAACTGTTTGGGTTAATTCTTTTTCTGCAAACCAAAATTGCTTGATTTTTACGGTTATACTACCATTGAGGGCCACTTCTTAAGCCCTGGCAACTTTTTAGCTAACGCTATAATTATAATGGTATTTTTAAATGGTAAAATAACCAATTGGAGATTATGAAATAAGAACTGGCAACTAATGAACCATAGTACCAATAAAACTAATAAGCGTTAGTTTTGTAAAACTCAATACTAATATTATGGCAAAAATACAGCCTGGTAACAGTGCTACTAAAAAAGAGGCAATTATACAAAAGGCGGCTACTTTATTTAAAGTAAAAAGTTATACGGCGGCCTCTATGAGAGAACTTGCGGAAATGCTTGGGGTGGAGGCCTCTAGCCTTTATAACCATATTGGCTCTAAAAGCGAGTTGCTGCAAGCAATCTGCTGTAAAGTAGTTAAAGAATTTGCCGTAAACTTAAATTTAATTGAATGCAATTCAACAAGCAATATCTCAAAAATTGAAGCTATTATCCGCTTTCACATACGCATAATGCTCTATAATTTTGATGAAGTATATGTCGCTAACCACGAATGGAAACATTTAAAAGAGCCTTATTTAAGTGATTTTCTAAACTTTCGACGCAGCTATGAGAAAAAACTAATCGTACTCATTGAATCTGGCATGGCAAATAACGAACTTAAAATAATAAACCCTTATGTGGCAACCTTAACAATCCTTTCTGCAGTACGGGGATTAGAATTTTGGCATGGGCATAAAAAAAATGTATCGCAGGAGGTATTGGAAAATGATATGATAAATCATTTACTAACTGGTTTATTAAGATAAGAGGTAGCAATGTTTAAAATTTTGCTAGCGAACAAAAATGTAAACAATTGCAATAACATCCTGGCAATAAAAAACGGATTATTACCTACCAGGGTTATAAGAAAACGTTATTAAATTAAACTTTTGCAGCATTCTTTTTAAGGCCTTGTTTACTAGTAGGTTTTGCTGATACTTTTGCGCCTGTTTCTCTTGCTTCAGAAAGGCCAATGGCAATTGCCTATTTAGGATTAGTTACTTTTTTGCCAGATTTGCCGCTTTTCAATTTGCCTTCTTTCATTTCCTCCATGGAACCTTATACTTTTTTTGAGCCTCCTTTTAATATTTTGCCATTGTTTTACTTTTTACGTGCAATTAATTAAAATACAATAATTGGTACAATTGGGTTACGGCTTTTATGTATACCCTCTGCAAATTCTTCAATAATTTTTTTGTTGAAAGCAGGCAAATCTTCGGGGCTGCGGCTTGTTGTCAGCCCGTTGTCTGTTACCACTTCTTTATCCATCCAGTTAACACCTGCGTTTATAAGGTCGGTTTTTATAGACGGGTAAGATGTCATGTCCTTTCCCTTTATCATTTCTGTTTCAATCAATAATTGCGGCCCGTGGCAAATAGCAGCCACTGGCTTGCCTGTTTCTAAAAATTCTGCAGCAAAAGAAACATATGCTTTTTGGGTGCGCATCTTATCCGGGTTAATAACGCCACCGGGTATCAACAGCCCATCATAATCATCGCTATTGGCTTCTTCTATATTCACATCTACAGGCAGCTCAATAGACCAATGATCAGTATCCCATGCTTTTACATTTTTTTGCATCGAAATAATATGCACTGTTGCGCCAGCTCCTTCCAACGCTTTTTTAGGGCTTGTAAGTTCTACTTCTTCAAAACCATTTTCAGTTATAATTGCTATTTTCTTTCCGGTTAAATCTGGGGTTGCCATGGTATTAATTTTATAGGTGTTTAAGTTTTTATACCTCAACACGCCTAATAATTGTGCCATTACCATTTCAATATAGTTCTATACTAAATGAGTACAAAATTCCACAGCGTGCTTGCTGCTGTGGCTAAATTAAGCTACGTTAACAGGCTATTTAAATTTAATCAAACCCCATATCCTGTTTAATTTTTCGCCGTCTCCCGCATGCAATTACTTAAAAAGAAAAAGGCAAATATCGCCTAACATTTTTTATCATCAATTGCGAGCTATAATACAAATAAATACATTTTTTGTCCAGGCAAATACAGTAGCTATGTTCAACTGCGGTGGCGTCGCACTCTTTTACATTGGTTTTTCAGGCATCTTTTATCACGCACTCCGGGGCTTATACTTATTGTTAGTGTACGATTTAAACAATTAAATTTGAGGCATGCCCGATTAAAAGTTCACTATTTCCTTTATTGCTTATCCCTTTGCGTAAAAGGAGCGTTATCTTGTAAAAAATATTTTTTAACTTTTAAAAATATTGGTTTCCGTTATTCGTCTGCTCTAATATATAACATGGACGATGTACTGACTATACCAACCGGAATGCCCGCTGAGCATAATAATATAACCCATATCATTAAGACTATGAGCAGGCGGCTGTTTGGGTTTATTAAAAAACGAGTAGCCAGTACCGAAGATGCAGAAGATATTTTACAAGAAGTTTTTTACCAGTTTGCAGGCAGTACCGAACCCATCAAGCAAGCAAGCAGTTGGTTGTACACCGTTGCCGGAAATAAAATAAAAGATAGTTACCGCAAAAAAAAATTGCCGCTGGCAGATGATATTTTTCCTGCATCAGATGCCGAAGGCGATAATTTTAATTGGCAAGAGATATTGCTTCCCTCTAGCGATAACCCTGAAACAGAGTACCTGCGCAATATTTTTTGGGATGAGCTTCAGCTTGCACTTGACGAATTGCCCGCCGAACAACGGGAAGTGTTTATCGACCATGAAATGAATGGCACATCTTTTAAAGAAATGGAAGAAAAGACTGGCGTTAGCGTAGCCACGTTGTTAAGCCGAAAACGCTATGCAGTATTGCATTTACGTAACCGGCTGCGCTCAACAAGAGACGAATTGTTAAATTATTAAACAGCCATTGGCCTGCCCCTTACAAAGGCACTAAAGCTGTAATAAAAAATTAAATTATGAAAAAGTTTTGGATAAAAAAAGGGCTGTTATTTTTACTTTGCTTTGTTGCATTTGGCTTATTGATAGGGCTACTGGTAATGGGCTTGTGGAACGCCATTTTACCAGCAGTACTGGGGGTAAAAACAATTACTTTTTTACAAGCCTTAGGCATTTTACTTTTAAGCAAAATATTATTTGGTGGCTTTAAAGGCGGTAGCGGCCGTTTTGGCGACCGCAAACAAGAGTGGCGGAAAAAGATGCAGGAAAAATTTGGCAACATGACGCCGGAAGAAAAAGAAAAATTTAAATCGGAATGGAAAAACCGTTGCGGCAGCAGGTGGAACATGCGTGGGCGGGAAGCTTCTGACATGGCTGAATAAAAAATGATAAAAATTAAGCGGGCCAATTATAGTGTCTCTTTCCTAATTGTTTATGTATGCAAATACTCGTTTTTAAGACCAACCTCACGACTACCCATCAAATCGATACTATTGGCAGTACTTTAAATACACATCCAGCCGTACAAAAATGGAATGTAGCTTTACAAGGCTGTGATAATATTTTACGGGGTATGGCTAATAATATTAAGCCTACCGATGTAAAAACCATATTGTTGGATGCCGGCTATTTTTGTGAGGAGCTACAGTAATAAACCAGCAACTACTTTGCCATCTTAAAAACATTCCACATTCCAGCTGCGCTGCCAGTGAGTATTTGCAGCTAATGTTATAATTCCTTCTTTAGCGGTAAGCTGCTGGTTAGTTGCCACGCTATCGGCAAGGCCACACCAGGGTTCCAGGCATACAAAATTAGCATCCTTAGCTGCCCATATACCGAAAAAAGGGAACCCGGTAAAATTAAAACGGAGCCCATGGGTATGCTTATCCGAGGCTACGGTTATGCTAGTGCTTTTCATATCTTTTAGTACAATGGCATCTTCATAAAATAAATCGTGCTGTAATGCAAGCTTATTGTTAGGTGTAGGCAATAATTCTGCATGGCTGGCTATAAGCCCGCCTTCCAGTTTCCAACGATGCAATTGTTCTGTATCATTAAATTCTAAATGATAGTCTGCGTAGGTAGTGCCCGCAACCATAGGCAACGCAAAAGCAGGGTGCCCGCCAACAGAAAAAAGCAAGTCATCATAACCGGTATTGCTTACATCGTAGGTACAAACGAGCGCAGTATCTTGTAGGGTATACCGCAGCTTTAATGAGAAAGCAAAAGGATAAACGGCTAGTGTATCTACATCTTGTTCTAACGTAAACAATGCCTCGTTTGTGTTTATCTGGTCTTTCATAAAAACCCTTTCCCTTGCAAAGCCATGGCGGCTAAGCTGGTAGGCAATCTCTTTATAATAGTACGTATCATCTTTCAATGTGCCTACAATAGGAAATAGTATTGGGCTATGCTTGCCCCAGTAAGCAGCATCGCCGCTCCACATATATTCAAGCCCGGTTTCCTTATTTATAAGGCTTTGCAGCTCTGCGCCTTTAGCTGAAATAACAGCTTTTAATTTTTCATTTTCAATTACTAGCATACTCAAAATTAATGGATATTTTATAATGGATAGCTTACTATTGTAAATACAGCAGCCCGTGGCCACCTTCAATAGTGTACTTGACCAGGCTAAGGTTTTGCCATTACATATTTCGTCTGTATTGGCCGCCTACCGCATACAACGCATTGGTTATTTGCCCAAGCGAACAGTATTTAACAGTCTCCATCAATTCGGCAAAAATATTGCCATTAGCTATGGCAACGGCTTGCAAGCGTTGTAGCATTGCCCCACTTTTATCTTTGTGCCTGGCGTGAAATAACCTTAGCGCTTTTATCTGTGATTCTTTTTCATCAGTTGTGCTGCGGATAATTTCTGTAGGTAAAATGGTTGGGCTTCCTTTTTTATTTAAAAAAGTATTAACGCCTATAATCGGGTATTCGCCTGTGTGTTTTAATGTTTCATAGTAAAGGCTTTCTTCCTGAATTTTATTGCGCTGGTACATGCGTTCCATTGCGCCCAATACACCACCTCTTTCTGTAAGGCGCTCAAACTCTGCCAGCACGGCGGCTTCTACCAAATTTGTCATCTCTTCTATTAAAAAAGACCCTTGGTTGGGGTTTTCATTTTTAGCGGTACCGAGTTCCCTGTTAATAATTAATTGTATAGCCATTGCCCTTCGTACGCTTTCTTCGGTAGGTGTTGTGATGGCTTCGTCGTAAGCGTTGGTGTGAAGCGAATTGCAGTTGTCATAAATTGCATATAGCGCTTGTAGTGTCGTGCGGATATCGTTAAAGTCGATTTCCTGCGCATGCAGCGATCGCCCAGATGTTTGGATATGGTATTTTAACTTTTGCGACCGGCTATTAGCTTTGTATGTATACTTCATCGCCTTGGCCCATATTTTTCTTGCAACACGCCCAATAACGCTATACTCCGGATCCATGCCATTGCTAAAAAAGAAAGACAGGTTTGGCGCAAAATCATCAATGTGCATACCCCTGCTTAAATAATACTCCACATAGGTAAAGCCGTTTGCTAAAGTAAAGGCCAGCTGTGTTATTGGGTTTGCGCCAGCCTCTGCAATATGATAGCCACTGATGCTTACGCTATAAAAATTTTGTACTTTATTATCAATAAAATATTGCTGTACATCGCCCATTAATTTTAAAGCAAATTCGGTAGAAAAGATGCAAGTATTTTGCGCCTGGTCTTCTTTTAAAATATCAGCTTGCACAGTGCCCCTAACAGTTTCTAATGCCTGCGCTTTTATTTTTTCATACACCTCTTTTGGTAAAATGCTTTCGCCGGCCAAGCCTAGCAAACGTAAGCCCAGCCAATTATTACCAGCCCCCCTGCCCCCAAAAAGGGGGTTCTCGGATTCTGCTGCGTTTGTTCTTTCATTAGCACTTTCTTTTGGGCTGGCAAATAAGTTTATACACGCCATTGGCTTTCCATCGGCATCAATATATTTCGGTAATTCTTCAATATTATACTTTGCTTCAATGATTTTGTTGACGGCCTCTTGCAAATTGTTTTCAATAATATATTTTTCACATTGCTGGTCGATGGCTGCGTTCATAAAAAAAGCTAAAATAATAGGTGCAGGCCCATTAATGGTCATGCTTACAGAAGTCTTTGCATCACACAAATCAAATCCGCTATACAGCTTTTTGGCATCGTCGACCGTTGCAATACTTACGCCGCTGTTGCCTATTTTGCCAAATATATCAGGGCGCTTTGCCGGGTTTTCGCCATACAGCGTAACAGAATCAAATGCGGTGGATAAGCGTTTTGCCGGTAGCCCAAGGCTTACATAATGAAAACGCCTGTTGGTACGTTCGGGGCTGCCTTCACCGGCAAACATCCTGGTAGGGTCTTCGCCTTCTCTTTTTAAAGGAAACACGCCTGCCGTAAATGGAAACTCGCCAGGCACATTTTCCTGAAGCTGCCAGGCAAGTATATCGCCCCAATCTTTATATTTCGGAAGCACTACTTTTGGTATGTTTGTGCCAGCTAAACTTTTGTAAATAAGCGGCTGCTTAACTATTTTATCCCTTACGGTGAATTCATAAAATTGCTTGCTATATCTTTCTTTTATTGCGGGCCAATTACTAATTAATTGCTTGTTGCCTGGATGTAGCTTTTCTTCTAAATTTCTCTTCAAATTAATTAGTTCTTGCCCCACCGCTGCCGGGGCTGAAGCCGCCGACAGGGTTTGTAAAGCTCCATCAATCTGGTATAACTGAGTCGCAATTACGCCTTGCTCTTTTACCCACAAATCATACTGGGCAATAGTTTCAACTATCTCTGATAAATACCTTATCCTCTTTGCGGGAATAATTGCAGGCTGGCTTACTGTATCTTTTACATCCACGTGGGGTACAACATCGCCATTAAAGGTTACCCCTGTTTTGGCGGCTATTTTTTCCATCAGCATTTCAAACAATCCGTTTACGCCAGTATCATTAAACTGGGCTGCAATAGTGCCTATTATTGGTAGCCCTTCATTTGCAGCATCCCACAAATTATGGTTGCGCTTGTATTGCTTGCGTACATCCTGCAAAGCATCCAATGCACCGGGCTTATCAAATTTATTGATGCATACCATGCTTGCATAATCCAGCATATTTATCTTTTCTAATTGAGAGGGCGCACCATATTCAGGCGTCATCACATAAAGGCTAACATCTACAAAATCAACTATAGAAACATCGCTTTGCCCTACGCCCGCACTTTCCAAAATTATAAAATCGTATCCGGCAGCTTTGCAAATATCAATGGCTTGTTGTACATATTTGCTCAACGCCTTATCGCTTTCCCTGGTGGCAAGGCTGCGCATATACGCCCTTGGCGATGCAATGGCATTCATCCGTATCCTATCGCCCAATAAGGCTCCGCCAGTTTTTTTTTTAGATGGGTCAACAGAAATTACGGCAACCGTTTTATCAACATAGTACTGTAAAAAACGCCTTACTATCTCATCCGTTACAGAAGATTTTCCTGCGCCGCCAGTACCTGTAATGCCGAGCACAACAGCATCCCCAGCTCCCCTTCCCACCAAAGGTGGGGCCTTGGATTTCTCTAAATTATTAGCCTCTGTCCTTAATTCGTTGATGTATGGTGTTATGTCTTCCCCATTTTCAGCAGCAGTAATTGCCCTGCCAATTTTTAGTATATCCCGCTTTTCGCCTAACGCAAAGCTATTGCCCTCTGCAGGCTCTAACAACCCTCCTTTGAAGGGCAGGGAGGCTCTTTCCAACAAATCATCAATCATCCCTTCAAGGCCCATTTGCCGGCCATCATCCGGACTGTAAATCCTGGTGATTCCGTAGGCGTGCAGCTCTTCAATTTCTGCAGGCAAAATAGTGCCGCCGCCGCCGCCAAATATTTTTATATGCCCGCCACCATTGGCTTGCAGCAAATCTTTCATGTAGGTAAAAAATTCGACATGGCCGCCCTGGTAACTTGTTATGGCAATAGCCTGTGCATCTTCTTCAAGGGCACATTCTACAATTTCAGCAACGCTGCGGTTATGGCCAAGATGTATAATTTCGGCTCCTTTTGCCTGAAGGATCCGGCGCATAATATTGATGGCGGCATCATGCCCATCAAACAATGCTGCTGCCGTTACTATGCGTATTTTATGGATGGGTGTAACACTCATTATCGGTTTACATTAAGCACAATTGTGCAGTAAAAAAAAGGCTGGTTGTTTCTTGCACGGGCTATCACATAGCTATCTAGTTAATATCGCCTGATAGACATAGCCTGACAGGGTTGTGCAGCTTGCACAAAATAGCTATAAGCAAACTTTATCGAAGCTTAGCAACCAATCGCTACTATAAAAATACAAAGAAAGAAATTGAAAAAGCTAACGGGCGTTAGTTTTTATAAAATATAGGTGAACCGTTTACAGCAATTGCTTTTCCATTAGCTCATCCTGAATGTAAGTGCTGCAAATTCCTCCACGCTTAAAGCTTCGGCTCGTTTGTCAAATAATGCATCTTGCAAAACTTCTGCTGTAAATAAACTTTTTACAGCATTACGCAATGTTTTGCGGCGCTGGTTAAATGCCGTTTTTACCAGCACTTTAAAGGCACGGTCGCTTTTAACATCCAGCGTAGTTGTTTTACGTTTTAGCCTAATTACGCCGCTTTGTACTTTAGGTGGCGGGTTAAAGCTTAGGTTGCTTACATCAAACAAATATTCTACTTCGTAAAAAGCTTGTATCAGCACGCTCAGCACGCCATATACTTTGTTGCCTTCTTTGGATGCCGCACGCTGCGCCACTTCTTTTTGGAACATGCCAATAACTACCGGTACTTTATCTTTCCAATCTAATACCTTAAATAAAATTTGGGTAGAAATATTGTAGGGGA
The DNA here is from genome assembly GCA_025351645.1 of Ferruginibacter sp. GTDB lineage: Bacteria > Bacteroidota > Bacteroidia > Chitinophagales > Chitinophagaceae > Ferruginibacter. The sequence goes on along the minus strand of JANXVN010000155.1, from coordinate 27,581 downwards.
AGTTGCCGATAACAGTAAAAGGTGTATCAAAAGGTTCTTCAATATCTAGAAAACTCTGGCTGATGATATTGTCTTTTAAGATGGGGTATGTCTTTTTTAGATAAGCCGTTTTTTCATCGTCCAGCTCTACTGCTTTAAAATTAATATCGGGTATCTGCAGCAAATGCTTTGTAAGTGCGCCACCGCCAGGGCCAACTTCCAGCAGGTTGGTGCAGCTATCTTCTTTAAGCGCAGCTATTATTTTGTCGATAACAGTTTCATCTTTTAAAAAATGCTGCCCTAATGATTTTTTTATTTTAAACATCTACACAAAAGTAAGGATAAATAAATTTTATGCATTGCTATGCCTGCCTAACCCTTTGAAGCAAGCCGCCTCCGCTTTACAACTGTGTAAAAAATCCTAAATAAAAATGCGTACCAGTAAGAATTTGTATTTTCGCAGCCTAATACTTGTTAGCATGCATACTATTGTAGAAAATAAGCCTGTTATAGGCCTTACTTGTGGCGATTTAAATGGCATTGGCCTTGAACTGATAATAAAAACAATTGGCGATGCCCGCCTGCTGGAGATATGCACGCCTGTTATATTTGCAAGCAATAAAGTGCTTAACTTTTACCGCAAAGGGCTACCTGAAATAAACTTTAGTTTTAGCGTTATAAAAGATGCTAGCCGTATACATCATAAACAAGTTAACCTATACAATTGCTGGGAAGACGAGGTGGCAGTTACACCAGGCATACTTACCACGATTGGTGGAAAATATGCAGTGCAGAGCCTGGTAATTGCTGCTGAAGCTTTAAAAGATGGCATGATCGATGGTTTAGTTACAGCGCCCATCCACAAAAAAAATACCCAGTCAGAAGAATTTAATTTTACCGGGCACACGCCCTATTTTAAAAACCTGTATGGCGTAAACGATGTGGTAATGTTTATGGTAGCCGAAAATATGCGGGTAGGCCTTGTTACAGAACATGTGGCTGTAAAGGATATTGCACAATACATCACCAAAGAAAGCATTATTAGCAAGCTAAATATTATTAACCAATCACTTAAAAAAGATTTTGGTATTGATAAGCCAAAGATTGCCGTACTGGGCCTTAACCCACATGCGGGCGACGAAGGTTTAATGGGCAGTGAAGAAGAAGAAATTATTAGGCCTGCCATAAAAGAAGCCAAGCATAAAGATATTTTTTGTTTTGGCCCTTACAGCGCTGATGCATTTTTTGCAAGAGGGCAGCATGAGAAATTTGATGCAGTTTTGGCAATGTACCACGACCAGGGGCTAATACCTTTTAAATCGCTGGCGCATGGCGAAGGCGTAAATTATACGGCAGGCTTAGATGGTATCCGTACTTCGCCAGACCATGGCGTTGCGTTTGATATTGCAGGAAAAAATATGGCTGATGAATCCTCTTTCCGTGAAGCTATTTTTAAAACGATAGATATTATTAATGCCCGAAAAGAATTTGCGAGCCAGCATAAAAACCCTTTAAAGAAAATTAGCGCTGTGTTTGTTGCCAACGCAAGAGATGAGAAGATTACAGAAGATTAAAACTTTTATTGCAATTAATTTTTTTCTACCAAATCCCTTACAAAACTTACCACATGAGTATTTTATCAATTGATGAAAAAGGCATCTTGCAGGAGGAAGAAATTTTTTACTTTAACCCTTTTTTTACTACGCTTACTTTTTTAGGGAGCTCGTGGAATTGTGTGCTTTTTAGCTATCTTGTTTATTTTACAAGTGCAAATAGCAAATGGCTTTTTTGCGCTATTGCATTATTAGGGTTTGTTTTTGTTTTGTTGTTTTTTATTAAAGCTGCCAATGCATTTAAAAGATTATTGCTACACCAGCCAGCAATGAAAATCAGCAAAAATAAATTGTACGATTACTGGAATAATAAAGAGATAAACTGGGTAAATGTAGCCGGTATATCTACTTCATACCGTTGGTGGGATGCTATTAATGTGATGGACTTTTCTTACTGGATCGTAAACGGGCAAACTAATAAAAACGCTAATTATTATACAAGGGTGGTAGATAAATTTTTATCTAAAAGAAGACTGAAAGTAGGCATGTCTATCTTAAAAGGCAAAAATGATGATATTGCTGATTCTATAAAAAAGTATTCAAAAACTACGTAGCTTTTATCAAACTTAGTAAGCCTTCTCTTACTTAAACATTTCTTCAGCAACACCTTTGTTAACCAGGTAACTACTAAAACTTATTTCCGCACTGCCGGTTTTACTTTTCGCTTTGTCGGATGAAGTTTTGTTGTTTTGCGTACCATCATCAAAATCAAACGTAACGCCTTTGGGCAGCTTATAATCTTTGGTATTAAAGGTAAAGATTATCTTATCAGGCAAGCCATAAGTTACATATTTCCCGTAAGTCATTTCTAATTGGTAGCTGCCGTTTTCCCGGGTAGTTGTTTTTGCCCTTCTTATTACCATTGTTGCTTCATCAATGTACAGCGTTGATAATACCACATCTGCATTATCATCTTCTGGCAATAATTTTACTACCCTTACAATAGTGTTGCCTATCTTATCTTTCCCTGCATCCAGCACACTATATTTATTGCCATTTAAAATGTTGTTAAGGTTGATGCTTACCGCACTTTTTGGCACAAACGATATCCCCTTTTCATTTTTTATTTTAAGCTTGTTGGGCTTTTTAAAATACACTTTTACATCTGCCTGGGGCACTTTTAAAAACGTAACATTAGTTATCATTTTACCAGTGGCTTCATAATCATTTACCTTATCAATGTTAGCTTTTACTTTTTGTATTAACGTAGTGGCATCTAGTACCTGCGCTTGCAGCATAATGCCCATCAATAAATTTATCGTTACAAAAAAACTTACTTTTTTTATCATCTTCATCTTTTTAGGATACAATATCTTTTCTATTAAAAACTACTATGCTTGCGCCCACTAAAATAAAAATGTGTGCTATTAAAATCAACAAACTATTACGGATAGCAGGCCAGTTTTCTACACTGCCTTTTATGGGCACGCCTTGCGGGCTAACACCGATATAAAAAAATCCTTTCCATCCAACCAGGTAAGATGTAAAGAGGAATGGCTTTACATTCCTATCGATTATTGGCACATTAATATTGCTTATAATAGTGCAGACTATCACAATACATACAGTGGCAATTATTGGGCCGATGGAGTTTTCTGCAAATATAGAAAGCAGTAAGGATAAAGCTGCAATAACCGTTAATGCTACCGTTGCATAGGCAAACGCCGCAAGGTACCGCCACATAATATCATCTTTGGTTATTTGCAAAATTTGCGATTCTTCTCCCTTTGTACGGAAGATGAGCATGTCATCTGCCCCAAAAATAAGCAGGCTAAAAAACAGGGCAGTTACGGCCATCCACAACAATAAAAAAATAGTAAATATAGTAGCTGCTGCAAACTTTACCAGTATTAATTGTGTACGGCTAATTGGCTTTGAAATTAAGAGCCTTAGCGTACCCATGTTGGCTTCGCCAGATATAGAATCTGCTGCTATAAGTGCTACCAAAATCGGCACCTGTATCAATAAAGTATTTAGTATGATGTAACACATAAAATACCCGTTGATAGCTTTTGTTTTTTCAAGCTCAAAACTATCTTTAACATTTTGCAGCATCAGGTCCATATAGCTTTGCCCATCTGCCTTAAAAGCAAATTGAAAAATAAAAACGATGGCTGCCACAGCTACGAATGCTATATAAGTCCTGGGCCTTTTGGATATTTTAAATAACTCAATTTGAAGCAAATTCCACATGGCCAGGCTGGGTTGTAAGTGACAAAAAATAGTTTTCGAGCGAGTGGCTAGCGTTAACACTAAGCATTTGTATATCCATATCTGCCAGGTATTTAATTAACTGTGGAACATTTTTTTTATCCATCATTAACTGTAACTGATTATTGTTTTGCACATAAGGCGCCCAGGCAGATTGGAGCAGCAAACGTTTTGCAGCAATGTTATCCAGCGTTTCCACCTCGATTAATGTATGCGCAGGGTCCAACAGTTCTGCTACATTTCCTTCCACCATTTTTTTGCCTTTATTGATGATGATCATCCTGGTGGCAATCAATTCTATTTCACTTAAAAGATGAGAAGATATAAGTACTGTTTTTCCCATTTCCCTGCTAAGCTGTAAAATAAGGTTGCGCATATCTGCTATGCCTTGAGGATCGAGCCCATTGGTTGGTTCATCTAAAATTATTAATGCTGGATTATGTACTAAGGCTACCGCTATGCCTAACCGCTGTTTCATGCCCTGGCTAAAAGTACGTACGTTATCTTTTGCCCTATCATGCAAGCCAACCATTTGTAGTTGCTGCATTAGCAACTGTTTGGTAACTTTTATGCCGCTCATTTTTGCAAAAATAGATAGATTGTCGTAGGCAGAAAGGTACTTGTACAAATCTGGCTTTTCGATTACTGCACCTACCTGCCGCAAAATTTCTGATCGATGAGAGGAAAGCTTTTTGCCGAATAAATTAATATCTCCTTCGGTGGGTTTTATTAAGGTGAGCAGCATACGTATAGTGGTAGATTTACCAGCACCATTTTGCCCAAGAAAGCCATAAATATCGCCTTCGTTAACCGTAAACGACAAATCGTTTACGGCATAATTATTTTTAAACTTTTTGGAAAGATGATTGACTTCAATAATCAATGACATAGGTTATGTTATAAAAACAAAGATAAAACGGATTCTATAACTTTTTGTTCGCTAATGGTAAGCAATTATTTTTTGAGGTAAAATTTGGCAGTGTTAAATAAAGTATTACATTTGTACCAAGAAGGTGCATACCACATATTCTTATTAGTTGTTTCCGATATCTCCATTTGTATTTTATATTTTACGTCCTTTTATTCCAATCCAACAGAATTACATATTAAAATCAATTTGCTGTGTATAAACTGCATGAATCATTAATTCATCTAGTTAAATATATACCTCAAACCATTTTAGAATGAAAAAGTTGTTTTTACTTTCAATAGCATCATACGCTGTAATTATTGTAAGTGCCCAGTCAAATTTTAATACTATTTCGCAGCCTCCTGTTACCATTATAACTTACCAATCCAAAAGCTTGTTTGCCCAACAAAATACTGTTACTGGTGATATCAATACTAGCTTTCAGGCATCTGCAAAAAAAGCCATTGTGGTAACGCCCGCTAAAGGCACAAACAATATAAAAATTGTTTTTAATGCAGATAAGGCATCCAATGCAATTATAACAGTGCTGGATGAGGAAGGTAAAAAAGTGCTAAGCCAAACTGCTTGGTTAATCGAAGGGAATAATAATATCATCATTGATAATTTTACTTCGTTAAAAGAAGGGACTTATACAATAGAGATGGCCAACAATAATGAAACTTATACATCTACTTTCCTTCTCTGGAAATAAACGCATATAACCAAGCACAAAACCATCTGCTCTTCTGTAACAAGAAGGGCTTTTTATTGCCCGTTGCCATTAGGGTGCATATAGCTTTGCAACGCTTTTACATAAATTTCAAAAGCATTTACGCCGGCTGGGCTTACTTTACAAATGGTTTGCGGGTAATTATTGCTGAATTGTTTTATTACTTCTATATAGCCTGCATCTTTTAATTTGTTTATCTGCACGCTTAGGTTGCCAGCGGTGGCATTGGTTTTTTCTTTTAAAAAGGTAAATTCTGCTTCCTTAACACTAATGAGCAAGCTCATAACTGCTAAGCGCAACTGCGAGTGTAATATGGGGTCTAACTCTTTAAACATTGGCTGCTTGTTGCTTTTTATACCTTTTCCATAAAATTATGCCTGGTATAAGCCATGCAAATAAACCGCAGGCAGCCATCAGCAGCATATCTGTAGTATACGGGGTATACATAGATACAATGCTAAGCACCCAGCAAATAATACCACCCAATATCATGGGCTTAAATTTAAAAATACCTCCTGTAATAAAAGTGGGTATGCCATACAGCATCATAATTAACGAAGAAAAGCTTGGCGGCCCATACATGCCATTATAAAAAGAGCTGATAAAGATGCAAATTGCAAAAGCGGTCCATAAAAAAGTCATGGTCTGTTCATCGTGGGCAACAAAATCTTTCGATCTCCTTTCTTTTATGCCAAAATATATTTGGGGTAGTAGTGCCAGTAACAGCAACAGCCATATATCAAAGCCAATAGAAAATTTAAATTGTTCCTGCGCCCAGGTAACCAGGCTGCATAAAACAATCAAAGCGCCCCATACAATGGTGGCAAACCCTTTGGAAACATAGCTGCGCTTAGCTTTGCCTATCATTTCCTGTATTAATTGCAAGCTTTGCTCAGTAGAAAATTCTTTTTCTTCCAACATATTAAATTGTTTGTTTTTTATATTGCCTGCGCAATAAATAACCTGGTATAATATAACTTATTAAAATGGAAGCAGCAGTCAATAAAATATTTGTATCATAATCTAAATAGGCTGACACAACAGCTAATACCCATGCGCCAATACCTCCCCAAATTAATGGTTTAAACTTTATAAGCCGCCCTGTAACAAAACATCCAATAGCATATAAAATGATGTAAAAAGAAAAACAATGCTCGTAACCAATTTTAGCAAAGATAAATGCAAGGGCAAAAAAAGTAATGCCTATGCCTAGCCACAAATGTTCTACGCTTTCGCTGATGTACGTTTTAACAATAGCTTCTTTGTCGTGCTTAGAACCAAAATATGCCGAGCCGGCAATGCCAACTATTATAAGGAGCCATGCATAATAATGATGCTCGTAATGCAAAACATTTTTTAAAAAATATTGCAACACGCATGCGGCAAAAACCACCCATCCCCATAATAGGAAAAAAACGCTGCTATCTGCAGCAGCGTTTTTAGTTTTTTGTATCATGCTTTGTATCAGGTCAATGCTTTGCTGGGGCGAAAAACTTTCTTGTTCCATAGAAACTAGTTTAATAATTACTGGCAATCGGCCATCAATTTTTGAGTATACTCTTTGCCCCAAGTAGGATTAATATCACTGGCAGGCTTAAAAGTAGCATATTTATCTAATGCTATCTGCAATTGTGCTTTTGCCGGTTTGCATCCACCGCCAAATTGTTCCGGCGTATATTTTAGGCCTTGCCCTGTTAAAAAGTAAGGGCGTGGGTTGCTGGTATCTTGTTGCATAGCTGCTTGTATATTGCTGGCACTTTCGGCGCCATATTCTTGCCATCTTTGTTGTGGGTTTACCATTAAGTGACAACTTGCAACCATACTTTTTAAGCAAGATATTTCTGAATTTTTTGGTGATAACGAATCTGCCGAATTGATCAATGCAGTTGCTTTATCTGCAATGCCATCCATCTTATCTTTATCCTGCTGCATAAAAGCATAATTTATTTGGGCAAGGGCAGCATAATAGTAAGGCAGCCACAGCGTTTTTTCGACAGTTGCTATGCGTTCAAAATTGTTGGCCAGTGTTAAAAGGCTGGCAGGGTTTCTCATGCCGCTGTCAAGGCCTTGTAAATTCTTCTTCATAGCGGCTGTGTATTTTTCGCTTTGGGCAAACAGGGCTACTGTAATAAAAAGTACAATTGTAGTAAGAAATAACTTTTTCATTGTTAGTTGTTTATTGGTTGATGATTATTGTTTGTTTACTAATTTTTGATATTCTCTTTCTGTAGTATTAGTTGTTGTAAAATAAGCTTTAGAAAAATGCCCAGCCAAAACAAATCCCCAGCCCAGAGTTGTCCATATAGGCCATGGAATATTGTTTTGAAAGTTAACGCCATGGCTATTATAAGTAAAATACCACAATGTCCATAAAAAAGTATTTACCATTAAATAGCTAGCCAAATGTTTTTTAAAAGATGCCCTTTTATTAGCTATTTCCCAAAGTATAGGGTCTTTGCCTGCGGGTGTAGGTTGATGGTATGACATAATTGTTATTTGTAGTTTTATAAATTATTATTAATGGCATCCTGCGTACGGTCGATGCCGAAGCTTAAGAAGCAGCCGATAAATACAAACCTTTTGCTCGGTGGCGTTACCGCTTCCTTTCTGGTGCCGTTGTAATTGTAATTATAGGTGTACACCTGGTTTTGCCCTAACACGTTGGTTACGCCTAATACCCATACAATAAAGCTTTTAGCATCTTTCCTTCCAATTTTTGGCAGGTAATTTACACTAAAACTCATGCTGTTGTAGTTGATTGTTTTGCCTTCGTCGGTAATAGCGTATTTGCCCTGCGCATTTTTAGCAATGCGGTAGTAAGGCCTGCCGGTGGCAAAATTATAACTCAGGTTAAACTGTATTTTTAATGGTAATACAAAACGTTTAAAAACAAAAGAGGCTGTATGCGTAGCGGCAAAAGATGGCTGTATAGCTGTGGGGTAATTCAAGAAATTACGTTTTGTATTTAAGTAAGAATAAGAAAACCAGTAATCAACATCCTTTATCGTTTGTTTATCTCTCCAAAATAATTCAATGCCTTTTGCATCTCCATAACCATTGTTGTTGGCGGCAATTTCCTGACCTTTAAAACTTGTGTCTGTCTTATAAAGGTTATTATATTTTTTATAGAAAGCCTCTACCCTAAAAGTATAGCCCATTGTTTGTTTGATGTATTGTGCAATGTAGTGGCTTGCCCTGCTATAATCAAGCCCTGCAAGGCCTGGCAAATATTTTCTTTCCGGGTTTTGATAAAAAATGCCGTAGGCAATAGATGCTTGTGCGTTTTGGCCTACTTTATAAGCCAGGGAAACACGTGGTGCAATATTGAATTTATTGATGATTGCCGAATGTTCGAGACGAGTACCAATTTTAGCAGCTAAATTATTGGTTACATAAATATCGGTTTCTGCAAATGCTGCAACAATATGGTCATCTACTTTTTGGGTAATGCTGGTGCCATCATTTAAAGTGTAAGTAGATTTTTCACTGCTGTAAAAATACTCTGCCCCAAAACGTACCGCATTTAAGCCTATCAGTTTCTTTTCAAACACCGCCCTTGCTTGTGCATACCTTGCCCTATTAGCAAGCGTAAAGTTTTTATAAGCATAAATTGGATCGCTGGAAGTAAATTTTTTATTTTCAGCATCTTGCGTTTCATTGCTGATATCATCTTTGTTAGTGCTGAAACTTATGCCGGTATTTATTTTCCAGCCATTGCCAATGCCATCTTTCCAGCTAATGTTTTGGTAAGTATTTAAATTTTTAATAGAAAAAGCATCTTTTAAATTAATAGAATCAATATCTGCCGCCCTAAACCCAGTTTTGTTGGAGCTTACATACCCGTAATATTTTACAAACCCTCCATTTTTAGTTTTGAACCTAAAATTAAAATCGCCCTGATTTACTAATGGCAACTGAAAAAAATCTTGTTTTTGCTTGATGACGTTAAAAGCCAGCCACAAATTGGTATAGTTTACAGAAACGCCCCAGGATGATTTTTTATCTTTTGATAAATGCTGTATGCCGCCACCTACGCCCACAACTGATAGGCTTAGGTCCGCTTCAGTCCTTTCGGGCAAATCTTTGCTTTCTAAAATTAAGGCAGCGGAAAGTGCCTGCCCGTACAAAGCAGAATAGCCGCCGGTACTAAAAACAGTGCCTTTAAACAAAAAAGGGTTAAACCTGCCACGGGTAGCAATACCCGGCGTGCTGGTGTAAAAAAAGTTATTTACCACATTGCCGTCCATAAAAATTTTGGTTTCCGTAGCAGTGCCGCCCCTTACAAACAAGCCTTCGCTTTCGCCTACCTGTTGAGTGCCTGGCAATGTTTTAAAAGCGCTTGTTAAATCGCCATTGGCACTTGGTGTGGTAACTACATCCAGGCTGCTTAAAACCGCCCCTTTTACTTTATCGCTGGCGGCAAATGAACCAGCAGATATTACTACTGCCCTTAATTCAGTAATTTGTTCTTTTAAAGAAAGATTCTGGTTTAAAGGAGAAGAACCTATTATAATTTTTTGAACTATTGCGTTATAGCCAGAAATTGTTGCTTGCAAAAGTTGCTCGCCTTTTTCGGTTGTAGTAAAAGAATATTTGCCCAAAGAATCCGTTGTTGCACCATCATATGTATTTTTTAATACTATGCTCACTCCGTAAAGAGGCTTGTTTTTATTGTCTGTAATCATTCCAGAAACAATTATTTGGCTCTTTGTATTTATATAGGCAAAGATTAAAATGATAAATAGAAAATGTTTCATTGCAATTAAATTATATCACAAACGTAAAGTAGTTTATTTTATAAACCAAATTAATTTATTGTGCCCATTTTAATTTTTCAATAAAAAACAGTGCTGGCTTATATGGGTAAACTTTGTATAATTAATTGATATTCAATTATTTAATTAACTGCTCGTTATAAATATGGGTACTGTTTACTGGCTCAAAACTTATTAACATCCCAAAAGATTTATTTTTTTATGTGCCTGTAATTTGTAATTTAGCAATAGAATTTAATGGGTTAGTAAGTATAAAGGGTTAGCAGCAATGCTAACCCTTTTACTTTGCAGCAACTTCCAGTTAGTTTTTATTCCCTTTTTTATAAATGAACAGTATAGTTTTTTATCATTGATTTATTGTTTCCGCCTTCAAAAAAATTATTTATCAACCATCGCTTTTTTGAAAATTATAATTTTCCTTTTTTATTAATTTACTTCTTCACTAACAAAATAAATTGTACTAAAATTTTACTTTTACTTTTACAAAATGAGTAAGACTAAGTCGGCTTTTTTTTGCCAGAGTTGCGGTTATGAAACTACAAAGTGGACAGGCAAGTGCCCATCATGCAATAACTGGAACACCTTTGTAGAAGAAGTAATAGTTAAAGGCAATGATAAAGCGGAAGCCAATGAATGGAAAGAATATAATGGTGTTGGAAAACTAAAGACCATTTCAATAAATAACGTAACCAGCGCAGAAGAAAAACGCATTGTTACTACAGATGCAGAAGTAAACCGTGTATTAGGCGGCGGCATTGTTATGGGTAGCATAGTGTTGGTTGCTGGCGAGCCGGGCATAGGCAAATCAACTTTATTTTTACAGATTGGCCTGCAATTAAAAGAAGTTGTTACACTATATATAAGTGGCGAAGAAAGTGAGCAGCAAATTAAAATGCGGGCCGACAGAGTGGGTTATAAAAGCGATAACTTCTATTTGCTTACTGAAACCAATACACAAACAATTTTTCAAGAGATAAAAAAGCTTAAGCCACAACTAATAATTGTAGATAGCATACAGACTTTACAATCGCCATTTGTAGAGAGCGGCCCAGGCAGCGTAAGCCAAATAAGAGAGTGTGCCAGCGAGTTACAGCGTTTTGCCAAAGAAACTAACACCCCTGTTTTTTTAATTGGGCACATTACTAAAGATGGTAATATTGCAGGGCCAAAAATACTGGAGCACATGGTAGATACCGTGCTTCAGTTTGAAGGCGACCGCCATTATGCGTACCGTATTTTGCGAACTTTAAAAAATCGTTTTGGCTCCACATCCGAACTGGGTATTTATGAAATGACGGGCGAAGGCATGCGGGCAGTAAGCAACCCTTCAGAAATACTCATCACTCAAAAAGAAGAACAGCTAAGCGGCATTGCCATTGCAGCAACTATTGAAGGCATACGGCCTTTGTTGATTGAGGGCCAGGCATTGGTTACCCAAAGCGTATATGGCACACCGCAACGCACAGTAAGTGGTTTTGATTTACGGCGTTTACAATTATTATTAGCCGTATTGGAAAAACGCGGCGGCTTTCATTTTGGCGTTAAAGATGTATTTGTAAATATTGCTGGCGGCATAAAAATAGAAGACCCTTCCATTGACCTTGCCATTGTTTGTGCATTGCTTAGCAGTTACGAAGACCTGCCCATAAACCAGCATTATTGCTTTGCAGGAGAGGTTGGCCTAAGCGGAGAAATAAGGGCCGTTAACCGTATAGAACAACGCATTGCAGAAGCAGAAAAATTAGGCTTCCAGAAAATAATCGTCAGCAAGTACAACGCAAAATCTTTAGTTAAATCAAAGTTCAATCCATCATCCGGCCATACAGGTATTGAAGTAGTACCATTGGCAAAAGTAGAAGAGCTGTATCAATATTTATTTTAAGTAATACTCTACCATCGCCTCGCTGGCTAACGTGGCATTTACATAACTATCCCGATTTTACTTTCATTTATTTCTCATTCTCGTACTTATACTTGTAAATAGGTACTTCTACTCTTTTTTGTGATGGATGCAACCCTTTTGCAAAAAAAAAAGTCTTAGGGCAAATAAAATAGAAATTATGTCCCTATCAACTGAAAAAAAGAGAAAAAGTATTTTCAAAATCGGAGAAAATATCAACAAATGGAGAAAATATCAACAAATAAAAGAAGATGTATTTGCCGAAATGTTACACATAAACATTAAAACGTTGAGAAAGGTAGAAAATAATAAAATAAAGATCGGCTTGTTGGAAATACGCATAATTGCCGCACAATTGCAAATAAGCTTCAAGGATCTGTTACGTGAGCCTGCCACTTTATAATTTTTTGAAACCTAGCGCCTTACTTTATTGCTTACCGTTATCTGTTGCCCGTTATGCCTTTGTTAAAAGATATCATATCAAATGCCCTCCATATTTTTTACCCGCATGTTTGTACCGGCTGTGGCAGCGATCTTGTAAACCACAATAATTTGCTATGCTTAAAATGCCTTGATGTACTGCCACAAACCAATTTTGCACAGCATGCCAATAATCCGATAGAAAAAATATTTTGGGGCCGCATCCCTTTAGCAGCGGCACACAGCGAATTCTATTTTTCAAAAGAAGCATTGATACAGCAACTCATCCACCAGCTAAAATATAAAAATAATAAGGACATTGGTTTTTACCTTGGGCAAATATTAGGCACTACCTTATTAGCCAGCAACCGGTTTAATAATATAGATGCGCTTATACCGTTGCCCCTTTTTTTTGAAAAAGAACGCAAACGTGGCTACAACCAGGCAGCGATAATCTGCTACGGGGTATCTGATATACTACATGTGCCTGTTATAAATAATAATGTAACCAGGGCAAAGCATACCGATACACAAACAAAAAAAGGCCGCACAGAAAGATGGAAAAATGTATCAGGCAGCTTTACCATAAAAGATAAACAGGCACTAAGCGGCAAAAATTTATTATTGATAGATGACGTTATAACAACCGGTGCCACGTTAGAAGCCTGTGGCGCAATTATGCTTTCTATAAGCAATGTAACAGTTAGCATTGCCGCATTGGCACATGCACCAAAGTAAATACGGCCCATATCAATATAATAGCATTGAATAAATAACTAATTTTAATACATGAAGCATATTGAAAGTAAATTTTGCAAAGTGCCTGGCTTATGCCTGGCACTTATTATGCTTTGCCTTTTGTTTTCGGCTTGCAAAAAAGATTCGTTTATTACAAGCCAAAATGCAGCACTTACCACCAGCGTAGATAGCGTTAAGTTTGATACCATATTTACCAGCACCGGCTCCGTTACCCAATCATTCAAAATAAATAACCCCAATAATCAAAAGCTATTATTAAACAAGGTCAAATTAATAGAAGGCGACACTTCCTCTTTTAAAATAAATATTAATGGCCAGCCGGCTACAGAAGCAACCAATATAGAAATAGCTGCCAACGATAGTATTTATGTTTTTGTTACCGTAAAAATAAACCCCAATGCCACTAACCAGCCTTTTGTTGTAAAAGACAGCATATTGATAATGTATAATGGCAATAACCATTTTGTTAAGCTGCAGGCTTATGGGCAAAATGCAATTTTTTTCAATAACCAAATAATTACAGGCAATACTACCTGGGGCAATAAGCTGCCATATGTAATCTCCGGAAGCCTTCATATTGTTGCTGGTGCTTCGCTAACTATAAGCGCTGGCTGTAAAATCTATTCACATGCAGATGCGCCATTTATTGTAAATGGCACATTGGTCATCAATGGCGAAAAACAAGCACCTGTAGTTTTTAACGGCGATAGGCTGGATGACAATTATAAAGATTTACCAGCTAGCTGGCCAGGCATTTATTTTACAGGCACCAGCAAAAACAATGTACTTACTTATGCGGTTGTAAAAAATGCCTATCAGGCTGTAGTGGCAGAAAAACCATCTGTAAACACTAACCCTAAACTACTATTGCACCAATGCATAATTGACAATGCCTATGATGCAGGGCTGCTTTGCGTAAATAGCAGCGTTGCGGCAGATAATAGCCTCATCACTAATTGCGGTACCAACATCAGCCTTACCTATGGCGGTAATTACAGCCTTACCAATTGCACTGTCGCTGCGTATTCTAACATTTATGGCAGCCATAAAAAACCTGTACTGGTAGTAAATAATTACGTATCAGATGGTACCAATTTGTTAATTGCATCCCTTGGTGCAACTTTTACCAACTGTATTTTTTGGGGCGATGATGGGCTGGTGGATAACCAGGTTACTGTAGATAAACAGGGCGCCAATCCATTTAGTGTTGCATTTAGCAATTGCCTTTATAAGGCGAAAGATGATCCGTTAAATAGCACCATTACAGATTGCATCAAAAATATAGACCCATTATTTACTACCATTGATGTTACAAAGCGATTGTACGATTTTCGCATCAGCGATAAACAATCTGCAACTGTTAATTCAGGTATTAATACTAATTTTACTACAGATCTTGATGGTAATAACCGTAAAGTAGGCACTACAGATATTGGCTGTTACGAACAACAATGATGAACAAATCTTAATTTTATACGTTAACAATAAAAAGTTTTTTTATGATTAAATTGATTGCCATCAGCCTTACGCTTTTATCTTGCGCAGCAAACACAAACAACATTTCTATGAATAATGCAGTTGCCGTTACAATACCTGTAACCGCTAAATCAATATATGATTTTAAAGTAACAGGCCTTGATGGCAAAACAATTGATTTTGCTAGTTTTAAAGGCAAAAAAATATTGATAGTAAATACTGCATCTGCTTGTGGCTTTACACCGCAATACGAAGGCCTGGAAGCATTGTACAAAAAATACCAGGATAAATTAGTCATCATTGGTTTTCCTGCTAATAATTTTGCTTCGCAAGAATCAGGCACTAATGGAGAAATAAAAGAATTTTGTAAAAAAAATTACGGCGTAACATTTCCTATGGCAGAAAAAGTTTCTGTAAAGGGCGATGATATTGCCCCGATTTACAAATGGCTTTGCAACAAAACCGAAAACGGTGTTTTAGATGCCACCATTTCCTGGAACTTTAATAAATTTTTGGTAGATGAAAAAGGCAATCTGGTTACCAAGTTCGAAAGCAAGGTTACACCAATGAGCGATGAACTTACAAGCAAGCTGTAAAGAAGTTTTTGGACACCCTGGCGGGCTATCCACTACAATCTTTTTTGCGGCAACCCACAAAAAAAAATTTTCGCTGCTATCCCCGTCCGAACCGGTTCAGCCTGGCGGGCCTGGTGCTTCGGTTACAATAGTATCAGTATTTTAAATAACCTGCTAATTGCTGATTTAAAAAAGGCAGCTTCATTAACGAAGCTGCCTTTTATTGGGCGTACTGCAACAGAGTTTCCAACGCCTCAATAATTTTTTATCATAAAATAACTGTTAAACTATATTTGCAGTGTGCAATTTGAAAACATAATAGGCCAAAAAGAAACCAAAGAGCATCTTGTGCAGATGGTGCATCATAACCGGCTTAGCCATGCCTTATTATTTTTAGGCAAAGAAGGCAGCGGCGCCCTATCGCTGGCTTATGCATTTGCACAATATATAGTTTGCGAAAAAGTAAATGGCAAGCAAACTGTTGCTAACGGCGCGTCTTTATTTGGCGAAGAACCTGCAACTGTTGCAGAAGAAAAATTTTCCCTCAAAGATTCCTGCGGCATTTGCCCTGCTTGCGTAAAAGCCAGGCAAATGATGCATCCTGATATTCATTATTGTTTTCCTGTTATTATAAAAAAGGCTGGCTCAACACCCATCAGCAACGATTGGATTGTGGAATGGAGGCAATTTTTCTCCCTGCACCCTTATGGAAACGTGTTTGATTGGCTTCAATTTATTAAGGCCGAAAATAAGCAGGGAAATATAACAGCAGATGAATGCAATGACATCAACCGGAAAATAAGCCTAAAAAGTTTTGAAAGCGAATACAAGGTCATGATAATCTGGATGCCAGAATACCTCACCAAAAACGGCAACAAATTATTAAAGCTAATAGAAGAACCGCCACCTAATACCTTATTTATTTTAGTAGCAGAAAATGAAGGGCTGATATTGCCCACAATTTTATCAAGGACGCAATTGGTAAAAATTCCTTTACTAACTAACACCGAAGTTGAAGTTGCTTTAGAATTAAAGAATGGCGTTAAAATAGAAAAAGCGCAGCAATTAGCTGCCTTAAGCGAAGGTAATTATAGGGAAGCATTGCAATTATTGCAACATGCTGAAAACGATTGGCAGGCAACCTTAAGGGAATGGCTAAACATGGTTGTAAAGAAAAACCATGCCGCCCAGGTAAAATGGATAGAAGAAATGAGCAAGCACGGCAGGGAAAACCAAAAGCAATTCTTAAAATACTTTACGCATTTACTAGAGCAGGCCATCCGTTTAAGGAGCATCCCTTCGCTGGTAAATACAAGCGGAACTGCCAATAACGAACAGGATTTTGCACTTCGCCTTAATAAATTATGCAGCATCCCCCAGCAAGAGGCCATTATTAATGAACTGGATAAAGCTAATTACTATATTGAACGTAATGCCAATGGCAAAATGCTGTTTCATGCACTCTCTATTAAGTTGTACCACATTATTAGTAACAATTCATTAATTTTGATAAATTGAGGAAATGTGTTGTGGTTGAGCGTTTGGAGCCAGATTCTTGTTTATTGAAAAATCTTTCTCCGCTATAGTTGCCATTGTTTGCAGTTGCTCATTTTTTGTGAGAAACTTTTAGTTATACAAAAGCCTTAGTGTTTTGTTACACCAATATCTTTTTTAAAAGTTATAAAGGCTTGTTTACTATACAATTGTTGTAAATTTTTTTTGATGATGCTTTACAACGCCAATGAGCCTATTAGCCGTTCTTCTGCCCCACCTTTATCTCTCCAATATTATTCATTTTTAATTACTTAATTATATGGGATGTGGAAGTTGTGGTACAAGTAAAGATGGTGCGCCAGGTGGTTGCCAAAGCCACGGCAGCTGTAGCAGCGGCGGCTGTAACCGTATGAATGTGCACGATTGGCTTGCAAACTTGCCTTTTAGCGACCCCGAAAGTGGTTGCAGGATTGTAGAGATAAGCTTTAATAACGGCAGCCGCAAAGATTATTTTAAAAATACAACCAGCCATTTTTTTGAAAAGGGCGATATGGTTGCCCTTGAAGGCGTAAGCGGTTTTGATGTTGGCAGCGTAAACCTTACCGGCGAACTAGTACGTTTACAATTGAAAAAAAATAATATAAAAGAAGAAAGCACGGACATAAAAAAAATACTGCGCCGTGCCAGTGAAAGCGACCTTGTTAAATGTAAAGAAACCAAGGGAAGAGAAAAAGAGGTAATGATCCGAAGCCGTGCCATAGCCAGGCAGTTAAAATTAGAAATGAAAGTTGCCGAAGTGGAAATACAGGCAGATGGGCGCAAAGCCACTTTTTTTTACATTGCAGATGATAGGGTAGATTTTAGGGAGCTGATAAAAATATTTGCCGGCGAGTTTAAAGTAAAGGTAGAAATGAAACAGATTGGCGCCCGCCAGGAAGCCGGAAAAGTAGGTGGCATAGGCAGTTGCGGGCGAGAATTATGCTGCAGCACCTGGCTTACAGATTTTAAAAGCGTAAACACAAACGCCGCCCGTTACCAAAATTTAAGCATCAACCAAACAAAATTAAGCGGACAATGCGGCCGTTTAAAATGTTGCTTAAACTACGAGCTGGATACTTATTTAGATGCCTTACAACAATTTCCGGATGATTGTGATATGATAGAAGTAGCTAAAAGCCGTGCGTTTTTAGTGAAAAAAGATATTTTTCGCAATTTGATGTGGTACACCATGCCAGATAGCAACAAGCAATACCCATTAACTATTGAAAGAGTACAAAAAATTAAAGCGCTCAATAAGCAGGGCATACGGCCAGATGAATTAGAAACTGTGGAAGTTGTAAGCAAAAAACCATTAGAAATTGAACCAACTTACGTAGATGTGGTTGGGCAAATAAGCCTGAAAAGCTTAGAAAAAACCAGCCGCAAAAGAAGGGATATGGAACGTGGCGAGCAAGGGCAACGGCCGCAGCAAAACCGCCCGGGAGGCAATAACGTGCCGCAGCAACGTAGCGGAAACCCGCAACAAAATAGGCCACAACAACGCCCGCCTCAAAATAGAGAGGGCCAAGAGCCTGGCGAAGGGCAATCGCCACAACAAAACCGGGAGGGGCAAAGGCCGCAACAAAACAGGCAGGCAAATAACCAGCCGCAGCAACGTGGCGGCAACCAACAAAACAGGCCACAGCAACGGCCACCCCAAAATAAAGAAGGCCAAGAACCCCGCGATGCACAAACGCCTCAACAAAATGGGGAAAGGCAAAAGCCGCAGCAAAACAGGCAGCAACGGCCACCACAAAATAAAGATGGGCAGGCACCGCAACAACGGCCACTACACAACCAGGATGGGCATGGCCCGCAGCAAGGCAATGATTGGAATGCGCCTCAGCAAAAAAGAGAAGGGCAGCAACGCCCGCCTCAGCAGCGTAACCAACAAGCCAGTCCACCACAAAACAGGGGTAACCAAAATAATCCAATTCCCGGCCAATCGGCTGGTGGCAACGAAGAAAAAAATAACTAAATAATAAAGAAGACGCCAAGCTTTAATGCCTGGCGTTTTTTATTTTTGCATCATAAATTGCTACATGTCCATTAAGGTTACAAATCTTTCAAAAAATTATGGCGCTCAAAAAGCGGTCAATAATATTTCGTTCAGCGTTGGCAAAGGTGAAATTGTTGGTTTTTTAGGCCCCAATGGTGCAGGCAAAAGCACTACCATGAAAATTATTACCGGTTACCTGGCTGGCGATAGCGGCTCGGCTGAAGTGTGCGATGAAAAAGTAGCGGCTGGTTCTTTATCTTCCAAAAAAAAAATTGGCTACCTGCCAGAAGCAAACCCGCTTTACTTTGATATGTATGTAAGAGAATATTTAGAATTTGTTGCCGGCGTGCATGAAATCCCTTCTCCTAAAAATAAAATTGAAGAAACTATAAAATTGGTTGGGCTTACGCTAGAAGCAAACAAAAAGATAGGGCAACTAAGCAAAGGCTATAAACAAAGAGTTGGGCTGGCAGCTGCATTGATACATGACCCCGAAGTATTGATATTGGATGAGCCTACATCCGGGCTTGACCCAAACCAGATTGTGGAGATAAGGGAAGTTATAAAATTGCTGGGCAAAAATAAAACAGTACTTTTTTCATCGCACATCCTGCAGGAAGTACAGGCTATTTGCGATAGGGTAATCATCATTAATAAAGGAAATATTGTTGCAGACGATACACTGAGCAATTTGCAGGAAGGCAATACCAGCCAGCACATCATCTTAATAAAATTTAAAGAAACTGTTGCAATAAGCACCTTGCAGCAATTAACGCAAACGACACATATTGAACAGGCAGCCGATGGTATTTTTAAGATACATACTGCCAACGCTGAAAGTGTACGCAAACAGTTAATAGGTTTGAGTTTGAATAATAACCTTAACATTGTTTCTTTGCAGAGTGAAAGCAATAGTTTGGAAGATATCTTCAGGAATTTAACATCACCATCTAATTAATAAACAACAAACCAACACACATCATGAGTTACATCGCAAGTATTTTCGCCCGTCAAATATTAGACAGCCGTGGCAACCCTACTATTGAAGTAGATGTATTGACAGAAAATGAAAAATTAGGCAGGGCCGCAGTGCCAAGTGGCGCCAGTACCGGCATTCACGAAGCTGTTGAACTTAGGGACAATGATAAAAAATTGTATGGTGGCAAAGGCGTTTTGCAGGCAGTAAATAATGTAAACACTACAATTGCTGAAAATTTACTGGGATGGGAAATTAGTGACCAGGCAGGTATTGATGCTTCGTTAATAGCATTAGATGGTACAGAAAATAAAGGTAAGTTAGGCGCCAATGCTATACTTGCTGTAAGCATGGCCGTTGCAAAAGCTGCTGCTCAGGAAGCAAACCTTCCATTATACCGTTACATCGGTGGCACCAATGCAAAAATACTTCCTATACCGATGATGAACATCCTTAACGGCGGTGCGCATGCGGATAACAAAATAGATTTTCAGGAATTTATGGTAATGCCGGTTGGCGCTACTTCTTTTAGCGAAGGATTACAATGGGGCGTAGATATTTTTCATGCTTTAAAAGTTGTATTGAAGAAAAAAGGCTTTAGCACAAATGTTGGTGACGAAGGTGGTTTTGCACCAAACATACAAAGCAATGAAGAAGCTATTGAAACAGTGCTAACTGCTATACAAGCGGCTGGCTACAATACCGATACGCAGATAAAAATTGCCATGGATGCTGCTAACAGCGAATTATGGAACGCAGAAGAAAAGAAATACATTTTTCATAAAAGCGATGGAAAGAAAATGACCAGCGAACAATTGGTTGCTTATTGGACGAGCTGGGCAAACCAATATCCTATTTTATCGATAGAAGATGGTATGGCAGAAGACGATTGGGCAGGCTGGAAAATGCTTACAGAATCAATTGGGCATAAATGCCAATTGGTAGGCGATGATCTTTTTGTAACAAACGTTACCCGTTTAGAAAGAGGCATCAACGAAAAAATTGCTAACGCTTTATTGGTGAAGGTAAACCAGATAGGTACTATTACTGAAACCATTAACGCAGTAAGCATGGCACAGCAAGCTGGCTACAATACTATTATGAGCCATCGCAGCGGTGAAACTGAAGATACTACTATTGCTGACCTTGCCGTAGCATTAAATTGCGGCCAAATTAAAACAGGTTCTGCCAGCAGGACGGACCGTATGGCTAAGTATAACCAACTTATCCGCATTGAAGAAATGTTGGGAGACACAGCAATTTATCCAAATGGAAAGATTAAATTTGGAAAATAACCGAAAAAATTTATAAGTGAACAATAGGCAAGGGTAGTTGTGCTTGCTTATTGTTCATTTATTTAGTTGATAATAAATGAAAGTTTTAGCACACATACCAACCTGGTTAACAAATAAGTACCTGCTTGCAGGCTGCTTTTTTGTTGTTTGGATGTTTTTCTTTGATCCGAAAGATTGGGGCGTTGCTTATACCAAGCACCAAAAATTACAAGAATTACAGGTAAGTGAACAACATCTTACCAAAATAATAGTAGAAACCCGGCAGGAATTAGGGCAACTTAAAACAAATGCCCAAACTATTGAAAAATATGCCAGAGAAAAATATTTGATGAAGAAAGATAATGAAGACTTGTTCATTATTTCTTCGGCTGCCAATATTAAATAATCAATATCTCTGTACAATAATGAAAGCCAATAGCCGTTTATAATTACGGATATTGATATTATTTTTTAAACAAGCAATTAAACTTGCCTATGCACAGCTTTACAAGTGATGACCTCATACAGTTTGTATACAATGAGGCATCAATTCAAAAAACAGCCGCTATTAAGGTAGCACTTGAAACAGACTGGAGCCTTCGTGATAAGTATGACGAAATTTTATCTGCACACCAAAGCCTTGGGACGAAGATTTTTTCTCCCCGTCAGGAAGTAATAGATAAAATTTTAGAATATGCCGAAAAATCGGTTAATCACCTATCGCACCACATTTAATCTCTACTAATTTTAACATAATTTTGTCCCGTAAATTACGGGACTTTTTTATGACAAAAACTCAACGCTACCAATTTGTAATTAACTATTTTACTGAACATGCTCCAGATGCAGAAACAGAGTTAATTTATAATAATCCTTTTCAGTTATTGGTAGCTGTAATACTTTCTGCCCAGTGTACAGATAAAAGGGTAAATATTACAACTCCCATAATTTTTAATTATTATCCCACTGCTGAGCGGATGGCCAAAGCCAGCTTTGATGATATGTTTCCGTTAATAAAAAGCATCTCTTACCCCAACAACAAAACAAAGCATTTAATTGGCATGGCCAATATGCTTGTAGAAAAATTTGGCGGTCAAGTGCCTATGACGGTAGATGAACTAATGCTGTTGCCGGGGGTTGGCAGAAAGACAGCTAACGTTATTACATCCGTAGTTGATGAACAGCCTAACATGGCTGTTGACACACACGTTTTTAGGGTAAGTGCGCGCATTGGCTTAACAATTAATGCCAAAACACCATTAGCTACAGAAAAACAATTGATTGCAAACTTCCCCAAAGAATATATTTTTAGGGCCCACCACTGGTTAATTTTACATGGTAGATATGTATGCATAGCAAGAAACCCTAAGTGTAATGAATGCGGTATTAAGCTTATATGCAAGTATTTTAACAATAATAAGATAAAATTAAAATATAAATAAATATTTCTCGTTTGTTGTAGGAGACTTATCAGTTTTTATTGTATAGTCTATTTATTTAAAACCAAGCGACGAATATTCATGAAAAAAACTACACAGCTCCTTACGGCTATGGTATTGTTTCTGATGCCTTTTAAAAGCGCATTTTCACAATACTATTTTTACGACAATTCCACTTATAATACACCAGTAATGTTTGAATTAGGTGGTTCGCTAGGCATAATGAACTGCCTAACCGATATAGGTGGTGCAAAAGGGCTTGGCGGTCATTTTTTAAAAGACCTTAACCTGGGCAACAACCAATTTAATGGTAGTGTTTATTTAAGCGCAACTTATAAAGAAGCAATTGCCCTGCGTATAGAAGGTACCTTCGGCAAAGTAAAGGCTTACGATAGTATTTTAAAAGACGTAAAAACTACTACCAGAGGCCGATATGAACGCAACCTTAGCTTTAGCAGCAAAATAACTGAGGTGTCGCTAATAGCGGAATTTTATCCAAAATTTATTTTTATAAATTGGGATGCCAAGGATGATTTGCCTTCCAGCTTTTCTCCTTACCTGATGGCTGGGGTGGGTTACTTTTCTTTTAACCCGCAAACAGAGTTAAATGGCAGGACTGTAGACCTGCAACCGCTAAGTACTGAAGGGCAAGGGTTTACCGAATATCCAAACAGAAAGCCTTATAAGTTAAAACAAATGAATATCCCCATGGGTATGGGGCTTAAATTTGAATTATCGCCTATGCTAAATTTACGGACAGAATTTTTGTACCGTTTTTTATTTACCGATTATTTGGATGATGTAAGCTCCAAGTACATCAATCCTCAGGTATTTGCCAATCATTTTAGTGGCACAATGTTAAACGATGCACTTGAATTAAGCGACAGGCGTAACAAAGCCAGCGCCGCATACCCTGTTAACCCTGATGGTGGGCAAATAAGGGGCAACCCTAAAAATAATGACGCTTACTTTACTTTTAATATTAAGCTCGGCTTAACTTTTGGCAGGGAAAAAATAAGGCACTAGGCAATGATATATTTCATAAAAAAAGCGGTCAAAAGCCGCTTTTTTTATGCTTTAACTTAGCAAGATGTAATTTTTTATATCGAAATAATCCTTCAAAGTTCGCAGCCCCTACCATCAATAACTCAAACGATATATACTAATAGCTACAATGACAATTTGGAAAAACTTTATGTATAAATCCTTTCAATTACTGCCTTATATTTTTCCATAATTACTTTTCTCTTAAGCTTTAATGTGGGCGTTAGTTCTCCGCTGTCGATGGTCCATTCATCTGGCAAAAGCTCAAAGCGTTTTACCTGTTCAACATGGTTAAAAAACTCATTAAAGCTATCTATTAATTTTTTGTATAAGCCTAGCACCTCGGGGTTATGGATGGCAGCTTCATTTGTTGTAAAACCGATATTATTCTGTCGCATCCATTCTTTTAAATTGGGTATGGATGGAACAATTAAAGCGCCCACAAATTTTTGTTCTGCCCCCACAATCATCATCTGCTCTACAAATGGCGATTCTTTCATTTTATTTTCTATAGGCTGAGGTGCTACGTATTTGCCACCGCTCGTCTTGAATAATTCTTTTTTGCGATCGGTTATTTTTAAGAATTTATCTTCTTCAAATACGCCGATGTCGCCGGTATGCAGCCAGCCATCAATAATGGTTTCTGCAGTTAGTTGCGGCTGGTTGTAGTATCCCATCATTACGCTGGGGCCCTTTACGCAAATCTCTCCATCTGGTGCAAGTTTAACTTGTTGCCCAAGCAGCACAAGGCCTACGGTGCCAAATTTTGTACCGCCATCATGGTTGCAGTTCACGCTTATCACGGGACTGTTTTCTGTAGGGCCATAGCCTTCAAAAATGGGGATTTTAGCTGCGGTAAAAATTCTTATCAGCCTTATCTGGCAGGCTGCGCCACCTGTAATTATCAGTTCAATATTATTGCCTAATGCTTCTCTCCATTTACTAAAAATAAGCTTGTTGGCCAATGCCAGCTGCATGTTGTACCAGGGGCCTTTGTTTTTTTTGTTATCATATTCATTGCCTAACGCAACGGCCCAATTAAATAGTTTTCTTTTGATGCCAGTAAGCTCGGTGCCTTTGGCCATAATTTTTTCGTACACTTTTTCGAGCAAGCGGGGTACAGTGCAAAATAAGGCAGGCTTAACTTCTTTTAAATTTTCGGCAATCGTATCCAGGCTTTCCGCATAATATATTGAAATGCCGCTGGCGATATATATGTAAGAGACCATCCTTTCAAAGATGTGGTTGAGGGGCAAAAAACTTAATGCCCTGGCAGTTATATTATCATTAAAAGGAAAGGTTTGTTTTGAGCTTATTACATTGCTTACCACATTGCGATGGCTCAGCATCACTCCTTTAGGCGTACCTGTAGTGCCGGATGTGTAAATAATGGTGGCGCAATGAGATGGCAAGATGGAACGTTTAATTTCTTCCAGCCTTGAAGCTTGTACTTCTTCCGGCGTTGCTACTATTTTTTTCCAATAATCAACGTTTGGCAAATCATCAAAACTATAAATGTTTTGCAGGCTTGGTATGCGGCTACGGATGCTATCTACCTTGGCTAATATTTCTTCTCCACTTACAAAAACAAGTTTTACGGTGGCATTGTTAAAAATATATTCCAGTTCATTAATATTGGTAGTGGGGTACACCGGGCAAAGCGTAGCGCCAATTTGCTGGCAAGCCATGTCCAAAATCAGCCATTCGGGCCTGTTGGCACTTATCAATGCAATCTTGTCCTGGTTTTCCACCATCATATCGTGCCCGCTAATGCCTATGTTGAGCAGGCCTACACTTAGCCTATCTACTAGTACTTTTATTTCTGCTGTACTTTGTGGTTTCCATTGGCCATCTTCTTTTGCGGTAAGCATATCTGTCTTTGGGAAAGTATCTAACTGGTACTGCAAAAAATCAAATAACCTAAACTGTTCGTTCATCATAAGCAATCATCTAATCTATAACTAAAAACTAATTGTGTTTATTTTTCAACTTTTCGTACTCTTTTTCTACAAGGTCTTTTTTACTGCCGCCATAAGCATTCAGGTATTGAAACAGTAGCCCAATGCCCCATCCAAACATTGGCCATATTGGCCAGGGCAAGTCGCGGTTATCGCCATTTTTACCGGCGGTAAACCACCAAATAAGCCATAAAAAAGTATTTACTACAAAGTAAGAAGCAAGGCTGCGCTGAAAGCCGGCCCGTTTTTTTGCTTGCTGCCAAAGTTGTTCGTCGCGTTGTTGTTCCATAAAAATATTTTATAAAAACTAAGGTAAATAAAATTAATCAGCTGCCGGTTAAATACAAGCAATGTGCATTGTTAAGGCAAATACCTGTAATACTGTGCCGATGGCAATTTAAAGATGCGCCCTTTTTGAAAACGGCTAAATTCGTTGTAATCGATGGAGTGCGTGGTTATCCAGTTTTGGTAAGCGGCCATGTTTTGTGCTGGCCCAAATATCCATTGGTTGTAAGCATCAAACATGCCTTCCTGTAATAATTGCTGTTGCAGGTCAAATAGCTTAAAGGGAAATTTAGTGGCATACTCCTGTTGCCAATCTAAAATAAACCTTGCCCTTATCATAGTAAGTGTTTCGGCATTAATGCCATTGTTGGCAATGCTGCCTTGCTTGCTTATCGTTTCGATAAAGGCGGCTACAAATTTATTTTTATCTTTATTTTCTGTAGCAGTATTTATAAAAAGTTGTTTATAGCTTTCTGCAAGTATGGTTTTTACTTCGGCGGCATTGCCACTTAAAGGTTCCATGTTCACAAAAATTTCACCATATAAAATACTCCAAACTTTATCTTCGGTTAAGTAATAATACTTGCAGGCATCAAAATAATTTTTTGCGTAATTGGGGTCTATTTCTATTCCTTTTTCCCATTGCTTAATGGCTTCGGCATTTTGTTGCTGCCATAGCAGGCCACCCAATTCGTTATACATTGGGCCACTTAACGGAAACTTTTTAATGCCCTTCCTGAATAATTTATCACATTCCTTAACCTGGCCAAGCTGTTTATAAATATTGCCGGCAATCTGGTAGCATTGGTCATCGGCATCTTCCCTATCCAATGTAGTTTTTATAATTTCGAGTGCTTTGTTATTATCGCCATTTAAGTAATAATTCATGGCAAGGGCTTTGGTTACTTCCAGGCTTTTAGGCTGTAACTGTGTGGCCTTATTCAATACCAGTATAGCATTGGAGTAATCGCCCTGTTGTGTAAACGAGCGGGATGTAGTTAATAGTTCTGTAGCGGTTTGTGCAAAAGAATGCTGCATGCCTGCCAGGCAAATCGTTAAAAAAAAGATTGTTTTTATTGATTTCATCTATTAAAAATACAATGAAAAAATTACAATCGGGCTGCCGTCCATTTTATGCATTTACGGTATCATGTATCAGGTGCGTAAGCAATCCATCCCTCAACTTAGGTTCGAACCAGGTACTTTTTGGCGGCATCACATTTCCGCTATCGGCAATGTCAAATAACTGCTGTATCGTTACTGGATGAAGGCTGATGGCTAGTGCCATTTCTCCGCTATCAACCCTTTTTTCTAATTCGCCAAGCCCACGTATGCCGCCCACAAAATCTATGCGTGCATCAGTCCGTTGGTCTATAATGTTTAGTATGGGGGCTAAAAAATTTTCTTGTAAGATGGTCACATCTAAAATGCCCATTGGGTCTGTAGTAAATGTACCTTTAATTGCGGTTAGCTTGTACCATTGCTTTTCAGCATACAATCCAAACTGGTGCAGGCCTGCCGGCGAAAAAGCTTCGGCTACTTTTTCAACTGTAAATTTAACAGCCGCTTTGGTTAATAACCCTTCAATGGTTAAGCCATTTAAATCCTTTACCAGCCTGTTATAATCCATTATCATCAATTCATCTGCCGGAAACAAAGTGGTTAAAAATATGCCTGCGCCAGCCGGTGCATCGTTGCCCAATGCTGCACGTACTTTAGCTGCGG
>JANXVN010000138.1 GCA_025351645.1 Ferruginibacter sp. | reverse complement strand
GGCAAAAGGCCTAAACAAAGCAACAACTAAAGAATTAAAATACGTCCTCATAACACCAAATAAGCTTACATCATTTACATTTGGTAACGTGTACATTGATCCGCCAGCATCAATTTGAGTGTTTTGTATACTAGTTACATCATTAACAAAATTGCTTGAAAAAATATCAACTAAAAAATCTCTCTTTACAATTGCCAATGAGGATAATGCCAATAATATAAAAAACATTAGCAGCTTTACTAATATTTTATATTGCTTTTTTACTGTTGTAGCTAAACTTACGTATAAGCTCCAAAAAGCTGCAAAACAAAAAAGATAGAAAATATAGCTTTTAAATAATAATAGAAAATACGCCCCTAAAATCATTTCTAAAACGATAAAAAAACTAAATTTTCCTTTCATTAAGTTATATAATGCACTTACACAAAACCCTAATCCAAAAATACATAGCGGTTCCTTCATGATGTTGGTTGTCCAAAATATAAATGAAGGTGCAAAAAGGCAGGTTAAAGCTATCTTTTTATAATATTTGGGGAATTCTTTTACAAAAATTATGTATATTTTCCAGCTTCCCATAAAACTTAGCAATGTCATTATTAAGGCTATTGGTAAATAGGTGCCAAAACAAAACATGCCAATAAAGCCAGATACTTTATACATGTTTTTTAATGATTCTACATAAATTTTATCGCCTAAACGTGGGGAAAATTGCTGAGCTTCGTAAGAGCAGTCTTTAAAAGACTTAAAAACAAGTTCTAGGCCATACACAGGATTTTGTTTGGTGGCGGTCCATATTTCCTTAGCACCTTGAAAATAATTCCAAGAATCGCTATAGCCATAATAATATTCAAATAAAAAAGCTAGCAAAAAGCAGCAAACGCATTTTAATACAAATGCTGGGACAATGTATTTCTTAACGGGCGAATTTTTGTAATACTTATTTTTCCACCGTATTACCCATAATAAAAGAAGTAAAAAATAAATGGGTGCCAGTATGGCGTCAAAATAAGTTAGCATAGAAAATAATGGAAAGTAATTTTATAAGCCATGGGCATTAAATATTAAGTTAGTCAAATATAATCTATACAGTTACTATCCAGATTATGCAAGCTAATCAAATGAACCTATTAATTCAAAATCTTAATAATACTGTTAGAAAACTCTACTCTTATTAAATTACTAATATAAAGGATATTTTAAGGCTACTTGAACTTACTTAACGTTTTCTTTATAATTTTACGCTTTATCAATATAATTATCATGCATACAATCTTAATTACAGGCGGTGCAGGTTTTATAGGCTCTCACCTTACCCGTTTGTTTGTAACTAAATATCCGCAGTACAACATCATTAACCTGGATAAGCTTACTTATGCCGGTAACCTTGAAAACCTGACAGATATAGAGAATCAACCTAACTATCAATTTGTAAAAGGGGATATTACCGATTTGCCTTTTTTACGCGCTTTATTTGAAAAGCATTCTTTTACCGCTGTGCTGCATTGTGCGGCAGAAAGCCATGTAGATAGGTCTATTACCGACCCGCTTGCTTTTGTTACTACAAATGTATTAGGCACTGGTTGCTTGTTACAAACGGCCAAAGAGTTTTGGAAAGAGGATTTTGATAATAAGATATTTTACCACATATCTACCGATGAGGTATATGGCTCATTAGGCGAAGAAGGTTTTTTTACAGAAGATACGCCTTACGACCCCCGCAGCCCCTATTCTGCATCCAAAGCGTCATCCGACCATTTGGTGAGGGCATTTTACCACACTTACCACATGCCGGTTAAAATTTCTAACTGCAGCAATAACTACGGACCCTTCCATTTTCCTGAAAAGTTGATACCATTGTGCATACATAATATCATCAACAAAAAGCCATTGCCTATTTATGGCAAGGGCGAAAATATACGCGACTGGTTATATGTAGAAGACCATGTAAGGGCCATAGATGTTATATTCCATAACGGCCTAATTGGCGAGACCTATAACATTGGCGGCCATAACGAATGGACAAATATTGCGTTGGTTAAAGAGCTTTGCAAGCAGATGGATGAAAAATTAGGAAGGGGAAAAGGCGAGTCTGAAAAATTGATTACCTACGTAAAAGATAGGGCCGGGCACGATTTGCGCTATGCTATAGACGCTACGAAGCTTAAAGAAAAATTGGGCTGGCTGCCATCTTTGCAGTTTGAAGAAGGCATCTCTAAAACTATTGACTGGTACCTTAAAAATACGGAATGGCTGAACCACGTTACCAGCGGCAATTATCAAAATTATTACCAACAGCAATATCATACCAGATAATATGAAAGGAATTATTTTAGCAGGCGGCAGCGGCACAAGGTTATACCCAATTACAATGGGCATCAGCAAGCAATTGATGCCCATTTACGATAAGCCCATGATTTATTACCCGCTTAGCACACTAATGCTTGCCGGTATTAAGGAAGTTTTGATTATTACTACTCCTGATGACCAGGCGCAATTTATCCGCTTGTTAGGCGATGGGTCCCAATGGGGCTGTGCTATAAGTTACGCTAAGCAGGAAATACCCAATGGGCTGGCTCAGGCATTTGTAATTGGCGAAAAATATATTGGCAGCGATAGCGTGGCCTTAGTATTAGGCGATAATATTTTTTATGGCAGCGGTTTTAGTAAATTGCTGCAGGATTCTGCCGACCCGGATGGCGCAGTAATTTTTGCCTACCCGGTAAGCGACCCTGAAAGATATGGTGTGGTTGAATTTGACAATAATTTAAATGCTGTAAGTATAGAAGAAAAGCCTGATAAGCCAAAAAGCAACTATGCAGTACCAGGACTTTATTTTTATGATAATGAAGTAGTAGAAATTGCAAAAAATATTCCGGCAAGCCCAAGGGGGGAATTTGAAATTACCGATGTGAACAGGATTTACCTGGAAAATAAAAAATTAAAGGTAGGCGTTTTGGATAGGGGCTTTGCCTGGCTTGATACGGGTACTTTTGAATCGTTGAGCGATGCCAGCGAATACGTTAGGGTAATTGAAAAAAGGCAGGGATTAAAAATTGGCTGCCTTGAAGAAATAGCCTGGCGAATGGGATTTATAACTAAAGAGCAATTGTTGGTACAGGCAGAAAAGCTTAAAAAAAGTGGTTACGGAGAATACCTTAAAAGCATAGCTCAATAAAAGGTGTATAAAATAAGTCTATAATTTAGCTTGCTATTGAGCATTAAGGTTTTATTTTACCAAATAAAGAAAGCATTATGTGTGGCATAGCAGGTTCCGTAAACTTTAAATTATCCTACCCGGATATTGACAAAAACATGTTTCATCGTGGCCCTGATGAACAGAATGGCTTTATGGCCGATAATGTAGATTTGTACCACTTGCGCTTATCTATTTTGGATATTGGCGGCGGCAAGCAACCAATGCATTTAGAAGATAGGTTTACTATTATATTTAATGGCGAAATTTATAACCATAAAGAAATTAGGGCCCAACTTAACCTACACGGCAAAACATCTTCTGATACAGAAACACTGCTGTTATTATACCAAAAATATGGCGCTGATTTTTTAAATTACCTCGAAGGCATGTTTGCCTTAGCGATTTACGATAAACAAGAAAAAAAAATATTCATTGCCCGCGATAGAGCCGGCAAAAAACCCCTTTACTATTATAACGATGACCAAAAAATTGTTTTTGCCAGCGAATTAAATTGCCTGAAGGGCTTGCTGCCATTGCAAATGGAGAATAACCACTTTCAGCATTACTTGCGTTTAGGATCTTTTTACGGCACACTTACCCCTTACAAAAATGTTACAGAATTAAGTGCCGGGCATTTTTTAATAATTGATTGCACCACGCTTGAAATAACAAAAAAATGCTGGTGGCACATCAACACTTTTTATGAACAAAACCATACAGATAATTTTGAAGAAAGCCTGGAAAAAGTAGATGGATTTTTAAATGCAGCAGTAAAAAGAAGGGTAGAGTCATCTGATTTGGAAGTGGGTAGTTTTTTAAGTGGCGGTATCGATAGTGGCCTGGTTACCGCAATTGCAAGCAAATACAATAATAAAATAAAAACATTTACAGTTTCTTTTGATGGAGAATACAATGAGGCTCCTTTGGCTAAGTTAGTCGCAGATAAATACAATACCCACCATAGTGAAATTGCCATATCGTTCGACCACTTAAAAAATGACCTGGAAACTATTTTATGCAATTATGGGGAACCTTTTTTTGATAGTTCTGCAATACCAAGTTATTACGTAAGCGCCGCTGCCAAAGAACATTTAACGGTTATTTTAAATGGCGATGGGGCCGATGAGCTATTTGGTGGCTATCGACGTTATGTACCTTTTGCAAAGCATGATTTTTTTAAGAGTAATGGGTTAATAAAAAATATTGCAGGCATAGCATCCAGTATTTTGCCTCCATCAAATAATAAAAAATCAAAGTATAATTATATTTATAGGCTACTATCGCTGGCATCAAAAAATAATTTAGAAATTTATTTATCTGCAGGGGTAGATATTATGGAGAATTATGAAAGTAATATTTTAAGCAACGGATTAGATTATATGCAGCCAATGCGGGAAGATTTTAATGCCATTGCCAATGCAAATATTAGTGGACTAAGAAAAATAATGAATATTGATTTTAATGCCACTTTATTTACAGATTTGCTTGTGAAAATGGATATTGCAAATATGGCGCATTCATTAGAAGGCCGCAGCCCCTTTTTATGTAAAGAATTGTTAGAATATGCACCTGGCATGAATGATAGTTTCAAAATAAGGGGAAGTTCTACCAAATACTTATTGCGCCAGTTAGCCAAAAAATATTTGCCCGATGAATTAATCAATCAGCCAAAAAGAGGTTTTGAGATACCCTTAAAAAATTGGATAGAGAATGAATTAAAAGAGATTGTTTTTGACTACGTAGGTTCTGCCAACGCAATTAGCCGCCAATTTATAAAAACTGAATTTTTAGATGCTTTGCTAAGCAACACAATAAAAATTTCTGCTGAAAAGCGGGCTAAAATTTTATGGACCTTATTAAGCATGGAGATTTGGTATAAGAAAATTTATCTTCAATAAATATTTTTTATTTATATCGTACATCTATTAATGAAATTTCTTTTTTAATGCATTTTATTTAGTTAGCCACAATAATAAAGAAACACTCCCCAAGTTTTATTTAAGTAAATATTAAACAGCCTAAATATTTTTAAATCACCTATCTTTTTTGTTCAAGATATTACCGCTATCTTTAAACAAAATATATTAAATGTTGTTACTTACCTAAACACCCATTAATGAATTCATTTACAATAAAAGACCTCGAAAATTTATCAGGCATAAAGGCGCATACTATAAGGATATGGGAACAACGGTACAACTTTTTAAAACCTAGCCGTTCAGATACTAATATTCGTAATTATAGCAATGAAGAGTTAAAAAAAGTGCTGAATATTGCACTTTTAAATAAATACGGCTACAAAATCTCTCACATTGATAAAATGCCTGAAAGTGAAGTGATAGATAAAGTTATGGCACTATCACAAACCCAAGCCAGGCAAGAGCGCATTGTAAATGAATTGATTCAATGCATGGTAGACCTTAATATAGAAAAACTGGAAGATATTCTTGATGACCATATAAAACTTAAAGGAATAGAAAGGACTATTACTCTGATAATTTTCCCATTCATGGAAAAAATTGGTATTCTCTGGCTAACTAACCATATTAACCCTGCGCAAGAACATTTAGTGAGCAATATAATAAGGCAAAAATTAATTGTGGGTATCGAAGGCATTTCTACTTCCTTAAAAATAAACAAGACTGTATTACTTTTTTTGCCGGAAGGAGAATACCATGAATTAGGGATGTTGTTTATGTACTATTTATTGAAAAGCAGGGGGATTGACACTATTTACCTAGGTGCAAATGTTCCATTAAATGATGTTGAATATGTTGTAAACTTAAAAAAGCCCGATTTTTTATATTCCCACTTAACCGCAGTGGGGCATAATTTCAACTTCGATAAGTTTATTTCAGCAATAACCAAAAAGTTTATAGGTACACCAATGATTATTTCTGGTTTATTGACAAATAATTATGAGAAAAAAATACCTCCACATATAAATTTTAAAAAATCATTCCCAGATGTAATGGAATTAGTTGCAGGCTTTTAAATCTAGCCCGCCTTTTGTATAATTATTCAATTAGATCAAGTAAATACTCTTTTGAAACATATATAAAGTTTTCATAAAGTATTAAATTGTATAAGAATCCTTTTATTATATAATAACATTTATAATAATTAATGTTGTTTTATATGAAAAAAGTCTCATTATCCTCTAACTGTAAAATTGTTTAAACCGTTGTTTATTTAAATTATCAATTATAACTTAATTTCCCTTAATTTAAAGTGTTTAACAATTATTTTACTATTGTTAAACAAATTATTAGAAACTTCAATTATTTATGTTTAACTTTACATTACAATACTTAAACGCTTTATCATGGCAACAAAAGATTTCGACCAGCTGTTAATAAATAATACAGAATTTTTAAAACCATTTGCTATTACACTTACAAGAGACAATGAAGTTGCGAAAGACCTATTACAGGAAACTATGTATAGAGCTTTGGCTAACAAAGAAAAATATAATGTAGGAACAAATATTAAGGCATGGCTGTACACAATAATGCGTAATATATTTATTAATAATTATCGCAGGAAGGCTAAGCAGAATACTATATTTGATAATACTCCTAACGAATTTTTATTAAATTATAATCAGGCAGCTACAACAAATGCTGCTGAAGGTATATTGAAATTGAAAGATATACAGGCTGCAGTTTACAAGCTTCCGGCTATTTTCCGTAATCCATTTATGTTATATTTTGAGGGATACAAGTATTTTGAAATTGCGGAAATGCTAAGTGAGCCTTTGGGTACAATAAAAAGTAGGATACATTTTGCCAGGAAATTATTAAAGGAACAACTTACAAGATTCTAAATATCAAGTTAGCAGTATTTTAAAAGAGTGCCAACGTTTAAACGCGTAATTAATTTAAACTGTTGAAAAAAGTAATCATTATAGGAAGTGGATTTGCGGGTTTATCTGCAGCGTCGTTTATGGCAAAAGGCGGATGGAATGTAACCGTTTTAGAAAAGCATAGTATTCCGGGAGGGAGAGCAAGGCAGTTTAAAGCTAATGGTTTTTCTTTTGATATGGGTCCAAGCTGGTATTGGATGCCTGATGTATTTGAACGATTTTTTACTTGTTTCAACAAAAATGTACAGGATTATTATAAGCTTATTAGATTAAATCCATCTTATAGAATTTATTGGCCGCAAGGCTTTACAGATATACCTTCAGAATACATTGAACTTAAAAATTTATTTGAACAAACAGAGCCTGGCAGCGGTGTAATGTTAGATAAGTTTATGACTGAAGCTGCTTATAAATACAAGGTAGGCATAAACAAGTTGGTACACAAGCCAGGTCAATCTATTATAGAATTTGCTGATTGGGAATTAGTAAAGGGAATCTTTAAATTAGATGTCTTTACCTCTATAAAGAAACATATCAATAAGTTTTTCAAAAATAAACATCTACAACAATTATTAGAGTTTCCGGTATTATTTTTAGGTGCTTTGCCCGAACATACCCCTGCTTTATATAGCCTAATGAACTATGCTGATATAAAACTTGGCACCTGGTATCCAACGGGCGGGATGTATTCAATTGTTGAAGCAATGTATAGTTTGGCAAAAGAGTTAGGGGTTCAATTTTATTTTGATCATGATGTTTGCAAAATAGAAATTGAAGATAATGTTGCAAAAAAAGTTATAGCTAAAACAAAAACTAGTGAGCATCAAATTGTTGAGGTTGCTTTTGATGCAACTGTTGTAATTGGCTCAGCTGATTATCATTTTATAGAAACAAAATTGTTGCCGAATCAGTTTAAATCCTATAGTGATACTTATTGGGAGAAACGGGTGATGGCACCAAGCTGCCTTATTTATTACGTTGGTTTAAATAAAAAGCTAAACAATATCTTACATCATACGTTATTTTTTGATGTAAGCTTTGACGTGCACGGAAAGGAAATATATAC
>JANXVN010000122.1 GCA_025351645.1 Ferruginibacter sp. | reverse complement strand
TTTTGCTTTCATTGTTTAGTTTCGATTTTTAGTTTTAGTAATGATGGTTGTAGTTTTTTTGTAGGGCAAGATGATAGGCATATCTGCGGTTATACTGCAATGCAGATTTACCTGGTATTAAAAGATGAAAAAATATCTAGTGGAGGCAGTACAGTATTGCTATATTTTGAAAAAGATGTTATTGGTGAGCGGCTAGCGTTACCATGTACTACAATTGTGGTGAGATGATGGAAAGGTTCCATATTTGGCATATCGTTAATTTTTTAAACTAGCATTAAAAGATAAAAGTTTGCTATGGCTTACAAACAATACTGCTTTTTGGAAGCAATACACAAATTGACTAATCTAAAACCACGAAGGAAAATTTTAATTAAAAAATATAGGAAATAGAAAGTTGGGGAGATCATTACACATTTGTAAGTAACTGATAATCAGTATTATATTGTAATATATAAAATATATATAATATAGTTGTTTAATTGTGTAAACTGTACACATTATTACGTAGATTTTATAAAAATTACGTTTAAATCATTTTTAAGACGTACTTAAGGGCTAAAATTTTATCTAATTTAATGTTACATCGCTTAGGGAAAGTACCAGTTTTGATAATATTATAAAAGGTGCCGTAGATGCTACTAAAAACTTAAGGTGGTTATCTCCATAATCTTTTTATCAAAATCATCTTTAGCAATATTTGCTTTATTGCGAATTTTGGTTTTATAACTATAAATAGTATTAATGGAGTAATTTAATATTTCCGCAATTTTTTCATTTTCAGTTATGCCAAGCCTCATCAGGGCAAATATGCGTAGCTCGGTATTTAAAAGCTGGTCATCTTTTATAATAACCTTATCATCTTCTAAAAATAAAGTATTGAACTGGCTAACAAAATTAGGGAACAGCTTAATAAAGACTTTATCAAAGTTTTTTAGCAAGTCTTCTTTTTCTCTTTTAAGGTCCAGGGTTTTAAGTAACAGCTTTATCTCATCCCACTTCCTGTCTACCAGTTTCTTATCTATATTAGCCATCAGTTTTTCTATACGCAGCATAAATTCGGTATCTATCCTAAAATAATAGCCAATATATTCTTCCTTAATTTTGTTGGCTTCAGATAATTGTCGGTTTATTTCTTTTAACTGCCCATTGTACTCTTCTTTAATGGCATTGGCTTCTACCAACTGGCGGTTTGTTTCTTGTAACTGGCTGTTGTATTTTTCTTTTAAATCATTTGCTTCAATCAATTGCTGGTTTATATGCAACAAGCTTAAGCGGGCAATTTTTAATTTTCGTACCTGGTTGCGCACAATTATAGCAAAGCCAGCAAGCAGTAATATTAAAAAGGCAAATACAATAAGGGAGGTTATTAATTTTTCTTTTTGCGATTGTATCGTCTTTATCATTTGCCCTTCAATAAGCGGAAGTATAGCGCCTATCTGCACTTTCCTTAACCTTGCTTTATAAAAGGTGGCATCTGCATTTGCTTTTTCTATGTACACGGCAGCATTTTGTACATCGCCTTCTTTAAAAATAATATTTGCCAGGCTAAGCAAGGCTAGTGTTTCTTTAGTAGATGATTTTACATCTGCAATGGCGGCTTGCATTAGGTAGGGCTTAGCATTGGCGTCTTGCTGCATGCTCATTAAAATACCACCGATGGTAGATGTTGCTACTGCAATTTGATGTAGCTGAAGGTTTTGGCGGGCCATTACTTTATTAAGGCTTAGCAGGGCAATATCTGGATTCCCTTTTTTTAATTGCTGTAACGCCATGTAGTATCCATACTCGAAAGATTGCTGTGGGTAAAGCTGCAAGGCAGAATCTAAATAATAGTTAGCCTTTTTATTATACCGGGGCGTATAATAATTATCACTGTCAAAATCTGCAAAGTTGTAATAGGCACGTGCCAGTAAAGAATAATATTCTGCTTTAACTACATTGCTGGCGCCGTTAATAGAGATAATAGTCAGCGAGTCCAACGTTTCTTTAAACATACCGCCGCTAAGCATAATAAATACTTCTTTTATCCTGGCATCAACCACCAGGGAAGAATCGTTTTTGAATGCGGCAAAATGTTGCAGCTGCTTAGCGTAATATAATGCAGAATCGAAATTGTAATATTTGTAGCCTTCGTATAATTTGAGGCAGATATCGTATTTAATATCCGGGCTGGCAGCAATGCTATTATTTAAAAGTTGTTGGGTTACGGCAATGGAGCGCAAATGTACCGCATCATACAAAGCCGTTTCTTTAATGGCGGCGTTCAACTGTTTTAAAAGGCTATCGGATGGCTCCGATGCGATACAACATGTAGTATTTACAAGCAACAACAAACAAACTACTATAACTTTCATCAATAATTACTTAATTAAATTGGCAACACAATAAGGCCGGCAACTTTTAAACTAACCAGTTTGTTATTGAAAAAGCAATTTACAGCATTATATATAACAATATTAAAAGTATATGGTATGCCGCTTCAAAAAGAGATAATATATAATAATGGAGGGTTAAAGATTTATTTACAATGCAGTATTTTAAAATACTTTAAAGCCACTAAAAATTGTACTAGGGGTACTAACCGTGCCTCCGTTTACAGTTTGGGATGCACCAGATTTTTGTTGAAATTTATAACTAAAAGTATCATCTTTATTAAGTAAAATATCAATAGACGCACTTACGGATTCGAATGTACTTGCCACTGCAGGTATAATTGTTGTTTTTGTACCAGCAGGTGCTGTACTGCCATTTTTTTGGCATAGGATAGTAAATACGCAGGTAGCGGCAGCATTTACTGTTAATTCAACACTTATAGTAAAATGATAAACGGCAGTATCGGGTGCTGTAAATATGCCGGTGCTTGCATTAAAATTATTACTAAAATCGTATGATTTGGTGTAAGGGG
Organism: Ferruginibacter sp.; assembly: GCA_025351645.1. Lineage (GTDB taxonomy): Bacteria > Bacteroidota > Bacteroidia > Chitinophagales > Chitinophagaceae > Ferruginibacter. The sequence continues at coordinate 4,774 of JANXVN010000122.1, read as the reverse complement.
CCAAACTGGCATAAGTTATATTAGGCAAACTACGGGCACTGCTTAAAGTGGCAAAAAAACCTACTTTAGGTACTATAACAACGGGTGTTGGTTGCGGTACAAAACCCATCGGTATCCAATCGTACCCACCTTTATAATAATAAAAAGATTGATAATCAGTATCGTATACCATCAATCCATCTGCAGGGGATTTGATAGAAGTACGGGTAACTGAATCCATCCTTGGAATAAGCAAGCCCGTAGAGCTACTGGTAATATCAAGCATTGCGCTTATATCCGGAGTTGTGGTGCCTATGCCGACCTGTGCGTTAACCGTTGTACCCGCAAGTAAAAAACAAATGATAGCGAACAAGTAAATTTTTTGCATAATGGTAATTTATATAAGCCTTTTTGTTATTTGCACCAAAATATAAACAACCAGGTTGTATCGTTTTATTTGATGTAAAATGATTACTTTTTATTTCAACTAAACGTAATATCTTCTTGTATATTATACATAATCAATTAAAATTATAATTATAACTAGATTATGATTATAATTATTCGTTGTTTTTGACTGAAATGTAAAGCAGTAGTATGTTTTATAAAAAAGCAGTTTTTTTATAAAAGGGAAGGTATTTTTTTATAGAGCTAGGGTAAAAGGCATTTTGACCGGCTAATTTTTTGTTTTAAGTTATTTGCTTGGCAACTGCTCTTTTATTTACAGCAAAAAGCGGGAAGGTATTTTATATTTTTTTACGTATTAATTATTATAAGATGCAATAATAGTTGAGGCAGTTATTTTTCTTTTAACAGTAACATAGTTGCTTTATGTAAACCATGTTACCATATACAAATACCGGCAAGGCCCTTGCGTAAAAAAAGTTTTTATTTTTAATTGAATGCCCTTAAGTTAAGGATTTACATGTTTGGCTTACCACAACCAAACCCTCTCCAAATAAGAGGAAAGGTGTTAACTTATTGGCATTAATTTTAATTTTCAATTACTTACCTGCCATCTTCAGCTTTGCCCTTTGTAAAAAACTTTGCCTATCTAATTGGGCTTCCACTTCATCAATGGCTTGCATTAGTTTGTTTTTTGTTGCAACCACTTCGGTAAGTGCTGCAATCATAATTTCCCATACTGGTTCCATTTGTGCAACAAGGTTTTTACCCTTTTCTGTTAGTTGCAGCAAACGTTTTCTTTCATCTGCTTTATCTTTTTTAGACCGTACCAGTTTTAGCTTTTCCAGTTCTTTTAAAAGGCTTATAGTAGATGGATGCGTGTAGCCAATTTCGCTGGCGATTTCTACCACGCTTAATACTGGCTTTAAGTGCAGGGTGTATATTACCGGAAACCACTTAGGCTCAAAGTCTATTCCATGCGCCCTATATATTTGCACCCCATCTTTTCGCAGCCTTTCGCTAAGCCTTTGCAGCCTGGTGGAAATGGCAAGTACGCCGCTGTTATCAATTACATTCATAATCAAGTTAACTATTAAGGTGAATGTGGTAATAAGTATCATCCGGTTCCATAAAAGGAAAAAACGTTGGCATCTCCGCTTTGTCGATCCTTTTAAAATCATTCCGTTCATAAAACCTATGCGCCGCTTTTAGTTGTTGCACTGTGCCTAAATACAATTTGGTAATATGATGTTCGTTGCAATAGGCTAGTAAAGTTTCCAGCAATTGCTGGGCAATACCATATTCTTTGCCCCTAAATTCTTTTTTTACAAACATCTTTCTGATAGCACCGGTATTATGCCCGGTATTAATCAAACCAATAGTGCCAGTTAGTTCGCCGTTAGTAAAAGCGCCCCAGAAGTTGCCTCCGCTTTGGTGGTATTTGCTTTCAATATCCAATAGGTCTGGCTGGCCATCTAACGTTATCGGCACATTAAATTCTATTTGCTGTATGGGCAAAATAAGGTTGACTATCTGTTCGCAATGGTTGTTTGTAAGTGTAGTAATATTGTTTGCTAAAACCATAAACTTAATGTTTATGTAAAACTACGTAGTTGACTACATAAATATAAATATTTCCTTTCAATAAAATACTGGCATATTTACTACCAGGCTATTAGCCGTAAACCAGCCTGTATTTAAATGGGTGCATTTTGCGAAATTGCCACGGTAAAAGATAAGCCTAATAATACAGGAAGGTTTCTCAAAAAAAATTTTAAGGAGCCATTATGAGGGTGTACTATTAAGAAGCTCCTGTAAAAAAGATAAGAAATAACTACTGGGCCACATTAATTGCACATGAATTGCATCGGATTTAAGCCGGTGCAATTCATGTGCAATTAATGAACAATTAATCTACAAACATAGCAAAATACTCATCCTTCAAACAAAACCTACATTTAAATTGTAGCTTGCAACAACATGAGCGATAACAAGCAAGAGATACAATATTTTTTATTTAGCCAATACTTTTCAGATGGCATGCGCATTACGCTGGAAATTATTTTACCGGCTATTATTCTTGCTCAGTTTGGAAAATTAAATCTTGGCCTACTGATGAGTACAGGAGCGCTTTGCGTTTGCCTAACGGATAGTCCGGGCCCGGTAGAGCATAAGCGCAATGCCATGTGGTATTGTTTGCTTTTCATCTTTTTAATGTCGCTTCTAACAGGTTTTGTAAACAATAACATTTACGGCATGGGGCTGTTGATATTGTTCAGTTCTTTTTTCTTCACGATGTTCTCTGTTTTTGGCACCCGTGCTGCAGCCTTAGGTACCGCAGCCTTGTTGGTAATTGTATTAAGGATGGATAAAGTAGCGCCACCCATGGAAGTTTTATTTGATAGTTTGCTGGTGCTGGCGGGCGGGCTATGGTACTTGTTATTTGCGTTGCTATTTTTTAAGATTTATCCTTACCGCCCCGCACAACGCTTGCTGGGAGCAAATTTACACGAGGCTGCTAAATTTCTCCGGATAAAATCTGCCTTGTATGATGTAACCAGCAATGTTACGGAAGAGTACCGTAAACTGGTAGCGCAGCAGGTAGTGGTAAACGAAAAGCAAGATGAATTAAGGGAACTGCTTTACAAAAACCGGGAGCTGATAAAAGACCCGACCGACACCGGCAAATTACTGGTTGTAACCTTTGCAGATGTGATTGATCTGTATGAAAACATTATGGCTACCTGGTACGATTATGGCCTGCTGCGCCAACGCTTTGGCCATACCAATATTTTAAGCGACCTCAGTATTGTGATACAAAACCTGGCTGATGAAATTGACCGCATTGGGCTGGCCATACAAAGCAATAATAATTATACAAAGCATTACCAGTTAATACCCATGCTGGAGGCTTTAAAGATAAGGATTGATGCCATGGAAGACCCCAACAACAGCAACCTGGTACTTAAAAAAATATTGGTAAACCTGCGTAACCTTGGCGATAGGACGGATGAACTAATGAATTATTTTAAAGCAGGCGCAGCCGCAAAAAGAGATTTACGGGAAGATAGCGATTACTCCAAATTTGTTAGCCACCAGGTTATCAGCAGCAGCTTATTTATCAGTAACCTTAGCCTGCAAAGTTCTGTATTCCGTCATTCTTTAAGGATGATGATTACTTGCCTGGTGGGTTTTATAATAGCCAAATTATTGCCCCAGGCGCACCATGGCTATTGGATATTGCTCACTATAATCGTTATTTTAAAACCTGGCTTTAGCCTTACCCGCCAGCGCAATTACGAGCGGCTTGTTGGTACCATTGGTGGCGGCATAATAGGGTTGCTTATTATATTTTATGTACACGACCGTGATGCTCTTTTTGGTTTAATCATCTTTTTTATGCTTGGCACTTACACCTTTATCCGTATAAATTATATTGTTACAGTAATTTTTACAACCCCCTATGTGCTGATACTTTTTAGCCTGTTGGGCATGGGTTCTATTGGTGTTGCAGAAGAACGTTTATTAGATACAGGCATCGCTTCATTGCTGGCCTTTATCGGCAGCTATATTTTATTTCCCCACTGGGAATCGGTGCAATTAGAAAGTTATATGGTAAAAGTACTTCAGGCTAATAAAAATTACCTGCAGCAACTGGCCGCTTATTTTAGTGGGCAGATACACAGCCAGCTAGAGTATAAGCTGGTGCGCAAAGAATTATATGTTAGCACCGCCAATCTTTCGGCAGCTTTTCAACGCATGCTTAGCGAACCAAAAAGCAAGCAGCGCAGCAGCCAGGAAATTTATGAATTTGTGGTTTTAAACCATGTATTAAGTAGTAATATCGCTAGCCTAACCGCAAGTCTTACCAACAAGCAGCAGGGAATGTATGCCAAAGAAGCCTTACAGCCTGTAAAAAAATCTATCACTATCCTTCAGGAAAGCCTGCTGCAATTAGATACTAGTTTACCTAAAGATGAATTTATGGCCGCGGGCACAAACTCGCTTGCAGCAAATGGTGCCATAGATAAGCAATTGACAGAACAACTAAATTTTATTAATAAAGTAAGTGGCGATATTGGCAAGATCACGCAGAAGATAGCTACCAAAATGTAAATAGCTTTTCTTGTAGTGAATGTTTTGCAATTATTTTTATCTGCCGTTAAGTGTAGGATTTTACTATTTGTCCTCGCCTCAACGCTGACTTTACTATGAAGCAAAAAGAGCTAAAATTAACAGCATTTAATATTTATTATTTTTTTATCGGTAGAAAAAACAACATGAAGTGCCATTTACTGCACATAGCTGCTTAAGGCGGGTTATTTATTGTAAACCAGAAGTTGAAGTAGATAAATTACTGGCATTTTCAGAAGCAGCAACAAGAGAAAAA
>JANXVN010000026.1 GCA_025351645.1 Ferruginibacter sp. | reverse complement strand
CAACCTTCTACAATATTGCGTACGCTTTCAACCCCGTGCAAGTGCCCAAAAAGCCGGTCTTCGCCTTTTTCCTTTGCCCACCTGCCATTACCATCCATAATGATAGCTATGTGCCGCGGCAACTTTTGCATATTAATAATATCCTTAAGGCTCATATAATTCTTTATCAGCCACAGTGGCTGACTTTGGGCAGCAAAAGTAATAAAATTTAGTTGCAATAACCTATTTAAGCAAATGTTAACCTATTAAAGGTTATTAGCCAATAAAAATGCCGGGCTTTGTGCCCGGCATAAAAATAATTTAGTAAGATAGTATTACCTCACAGATGGGCACCTGTAACTGGTGATGTTAAAAGAAAGCCCTATTTCTGCTATTATATATTGGTCTTTTTGTTTGCTCCAGCCTCGTTGTTTTCCTTCTGTACCAATAATGGGGCCTTTTTCAAAACTCCTATCTTGCAAAATGCCCGCCACCGAAGGCGCACCATTTACTGCAGGAAATTTATCAATGCCAACATAAGTGCTGCTTACATCATCTAAATAATCTGTTGTGGTAAGGCGTTCTGCTATTTGAAAAGAAATAGTCAGGTCATTATTAAGGCTGTATTTAAGGCCTAAACCAATTGGTACGCAAATAGCGGTACTGCCATAAGGCGACCTTTTTTTGCCATCTGCGCCCAAGTAACCTATATTTTGCCCCTCTGTGCCTAAGGGACGAAGAAATACTTTTTTGCCATTTAGGTATGCGTATGGGTTATAGCTAAATATGCCTACCCCAATAGTAGCATAAGGTGTAAAAGAAAACTCAGGGTCGCCCGGCACAAACTTAAAAAAGTTAAAATCGCCAGAAACAGCAAATTCTACTATATCACTGTTGAAACTAAGGTTCCTGGCTTGCTGATAAGCATTTTTGCTATAAATATCACTATAGCCTACCTGTGCGTAATGGGCGCTTACACGCAATGCGAGATAATTATTAAACTGTTTTCTATAAAAAACACCAATTGCAGGCTTTGGGCGGTTAAGCTGGGCCCTGGTATTTAAATCGCCAAAATAATGCGCGGCGCCAGCGGTAATACCAAACTCGCCTTGTTGAACGGTGGCGTAATCCGTTTGGGCAATGGCCCCTTCAACTAAAGTAAATAATAATATTAAGAGGATACACTTTTTCATGGTTGCAAAGTAAAGAATGTTTTGTAATAAATTACCACCCCATTAACAGGTTATTTTAATATATGTTTTTTATCCCTAACGTGAGATGGTTTATTTAATTGCGCTTATCTAACCCCCAGCTTAATTTATTACGTAAAGTCTGCAAAAAATTATTTTCATTAAGCCGTACCAAATTTATGCGGAATTTTTCTTTTTTTACAGCAAGTTGTACTTCTTTGGGCACAATTTCTTTGCGGCTATCCATGCTGCATAAAAATCCATCGCTTCTGCTTTCTATTTCAAAAGAAATAATATTATCATCAGGCACTACGATAGGGCGGATATTTAAGTTGTGCGGCGCTACCGGAGTAATTACAAAATTACCACTATCCGGAAAAACTACCGGGCCATTGCAGCTAAGCGAATACCCTGTAGAACCCGTTGGTGTAGCAACTATTAAGCCATCCGCCCAATAAGTATTTAAAAATTCTCCATTTAAATAAGTATGTATTTTAATCATGGACGAAGTATCTTGTTTATGCAGCACAAACTCATTTAAAGCAAAGGGCGAATTGCCAAATAAAGGCAGGTCTGCATCTAAATGTATCAGTGTCCTTTTATCGAGCACAAAGGTCCTGTCGACCAACGCTTTTATGGCTGAGTTTAAATCTTCTTTTCCAATGGTGGCTAAAAAACCAAGCCTGCCATAGTTGATGCCTAAAACGGGTATTTTTTTATCCTGGATGTAAGTTACGGTATCTAACAAAGTCCCGTCTCCACCAAGGCTTATCAAAAAATCTATGCTATCATCAAGGTCTTCGGCCGCATTAAAAGTGGAGTATTTGCCCTGGATGTTTACAGAGGAGTAAAACTGGTTAAAAAAATCCTGAAAAAAAACAGGCTCTACATTATATTTTTTCAGCTCCTCCATAAAGGCCTCTATATCTTTATGCTGGTCATTTTCTATACCACGGCTGTAAATTGCTATTTTCATTTTTGCGTTAAGTTTTGCCTGCTGCCTATAAAAATACTAAACCATTTTATAGGGTGTTTAGTTGTAATTTTTAGTGGGGTAAGATAGTAAAACTTATAAATTTTTGTTAGCGGCAGCTGATATTAAAACCCGCCTTGTGTTTGTAAAAATAATCCCTTTTGCCCTAACTGATTAAAACTGTATTCTATCTTTAAATTTATATCATATAAAGTGATAATATCTATTCCAAAGCCTTTTGTATATAAAAATTTATTATTAAAATAAGTATCGTAGGTTTTTATATTGTAAGCATACCCAATATCAGCAAAAGTTTTTGCATAAATAGTAAAAGGAATATTAGTTAAGTAAGATAACTTAAAAGGAAAAGGGATTGAAACATGGAGCAGCTTTTTTTTGAGGGTATATTTTATTAGGCCGTATGCAGCACCATCTACCACATAATACTCCATGCCACGAAGCGTTGCATCGCCGTAGCCAAGCGCACGTTGGTTAAAATAGGGCTGGTCAAAAGGCAATTTTATTTTACCGTTAAACTGTATGCTTGCGTACCAGTTTTTTTTAAGGTCAATGTATTTATTATAAGCACCTTCTACATAAAACATATTGATGCCTTGGGTAAAGCCAAAGCCTCTTTTGCTGGCGGTTATAAAACCAGTAACGCCTTTTAAAGGATAGATTATATTATTTACATTGGCATAACGGTAGCTATAAGTAAAATCGATGAACGACCTTTTTGTGGCGCCATTTTTTAAATAATTGGGATTATAAACGGCATTGGCAATAGAATCATTAATGCTTGTATGAGTGTAAGCAACAGTAAAAAGGTGCCTGCTTTTAATTGCTTTGCGAAAGCTGTAACCAGCGGTAGCAGTAAAGTTACGGTTTACAAAATTTCCATTGTTATAAAATAGTAATTTATTGTTGTAGGATGTTTTATAGCCTACCTCACGGCTTTCGGCATAACCGGCACCAAATGAAAAGCCTTCCTTTAAAGCCTTGCTGCTAAAGGGTTGTATATAATTAAAAGAAATATTTCTTGTATAACCATTTAATAAATAAATTTTTAAGATATCCCTGCGGCCGGTAAAATTATAATCAATGAATTTGATGCCGTACTTAATCCTTGCAAAATCTGCTTTGTACTTTACTACCCACTCGTTCAAATTTCTATCTACCGGTTGAAACTGTGGCAATGGGTATAAATACCATCTTTCTTTTACAAAAACAGTAATAATTATCCTGTTGCCTAACATTAAAGTTGGTTCAATCGAAACCTCATTAAATAAAGTAGTATTGTACACATGCTCTCGGGCAAGCTCCAATTGTTTTGGAATATCTGCAATGCGGATAGAATCGCCTTGTATAAATTGTATTTCCCGAAGGATGATGAAAGTTTTTGTTTTTTTGTTGCCTAGAACTGTAATTTGATGCACCATTAGTTTTAACGAAGTATCTGTGCCTAACAATGCTGGTTTAACAGAATAAGCGGCTAAAGAATCATTAGTTTGGGCAGTTGCATGTACAGCCATAAAAATAAACAAGCAGCAGTATAGTTTTTTAAAATGCTTCATTAATTAACCAACAATAATTTTTGTAGGGTGGGCGGCAAGTTACCTTTAAATGTAAAGTACTGGCGATACCAATTGTGATATACTTGTTAAGCAATGAATATGGTATAGGTAGATTTTTTCTATATTTTAATAACAAAATAAAACACAAGCTAAAAACCTGCAGATAAAAGATAAATAACCCATAGCTCTAAATATCCAGGTAATTCATCAAATGTTTATAATTAATATCGATATTATCCTCGAACTTTTCCTCGCTAAAATCATAAATAACATCATACTCATACCTTTCAAATGCTGCAAGTATGGCACTAATTTCTTTTTTATTAAGATGTAGTGTTACCGTAAGCAAGCCTGTATCTGGATTGGTTGTAGTGTTAAGGTGTAAAAGGGTAGCCTCGTTACTTTCTACAATGCGACTTATTTCTGATATAGAAAATTTTACCCTTTCCATTTCCATAACGATGATGCCTCCAATTTCGGTAGCCCCGGAAAAGTTGCCCAGGGTTTTTAAAAGGTCGGGCAAGGTAATTACCCCAACAAAATCATTATTAATGTTTGCTATGGGTACAATAGTAGTCTCAAATTGGTTGCTAAAATTTACCGCAGTCAAAAAATGTACGTTTTCTTTAATAGAAGCACGTAAAAAATCATCTTGCAAAAGTTCCATGGTAGCTTTTAAGTCGTCTTTATCCAGCAAGTCGTTTTCGCTTATCATACCCAGGTATTTATCTGCTGATACTACAGGCAGGTGCGTAACACGAAAATCGTTGATAAGCCTTAAAGCTTTGCTAACAGTATCTTGCAACTGAAGCCTGGGAATACTTGTGTTGATGAGTTCCGCTGTAAGCATATATTATAATTGTAATTATAAAACAGTAACGAAGGTGTTGCTGTTTAAAGTATAAGACAATCAAAAATGTTAAACTGTTGCAGCAGGTGCCTTTTGTTTTGCTAAAAAAGCAGCTAATACCTTGTTAAATTCTTCTGGTTGTTCCATCATTGGTGCATGCCCGCATTTATCTATAATGTGTAACTCGCTATTTGGGATAAGCCTGTTAAACTCTTTGCCCACAAACGGTGGGGTTATGCTATCATTATTGCCCCAAATTAGGCAGGTAGGTTGCTTTATTTCATTTAGCTCTTCACCTAAATTATTGCGGATGGCACTTTTTGCAAGCGCTATAATTTTTATAACTTTTATACGGTTATTGGTAATTTCAAAAACTTCGTTTACCAGTTCGTCCGTTGCCATAGCTGGGTCGTAAAAGGTAAGCTCCGTTTTTTTGCGGATATAATCTTTATCGCCACGTTTGGGGTAAGTATCGCCCATGCCATTTTCGAATAAGCCAGAGCTGCCTGTTAATATTAATGATTTGATACGCTCCGGATGCTTTAATATATGTAGCAGCCCAACATGCCCGCCTAAAGAGTTGCCGAGCAAATGGATATTAAGATAATTGCGGTGTTCTATAAAACGAAAAACAAATTTCTCAAGCCCGCCTACTGAAGTATGTAAAAGATCTAATTCAAGCAAAGGAAGAAGAGGTACAATAACTGTGTAATTTTTCCTGAAATGTTCAATTAAATCTTCAAAATTACTGAGTGCGCCAAATAAGCCGTGCAAAAGCAACAAAGGCTCGCCTTTGCCAACTTCGATATATTTAAATTTTCCGTCTTGTTTAATTTCGTAAGTCATTGTTGAAGCTAATGGTAATGCAAAATATAACCAACCGCTAAAATAGCGAATCGGGCTAAAATTACATTAAATAAAAGAATGCCTCAAATTAATGAGGGATTTTGGTAGATATGCCTTCGAAATAATCGCTCAGTTGCGTGAACATATCTTTAAAAATGGGAATTATTTTGCCAAATTGATCCATAACTTTTGGCCCCCATGGTATTATATATGGATAGGTTTTAGATGCCTGTATGGTAGTATCCTGAAAAAGGTGGGCCTTACCAGCATAAAATAAAAAGATGCTAAAAATGATAGTGTATAACAGGATATATAAAATGATGCCGCCGATACGGTTAGCCCACCCTAAAAAAGCCATTTCAAAAGTTTTCTCTATTAATTTACCACCTATGTTTACCAGTAGCACTACCACTAAAAACACAATAGTAAAAGATAAAAACGGCAGCCATTTGCCTGTTATCGTCATGCTGTTTTGAAGGTAAGTTGCCATAGTAGCAGACAGCTTTAGTGCAGCCGCCATGCCTATAATAAAGGCTGCAATAGAAAATACCGCTACGATAAATCCTTTTTGGTAACCTTTAAAAATTGCTATCACCATTAATATTGCAAATACGATATCAATCAAAGCGTACTATTTATTTACTTAATAATTCTTTAACTACCGTACTGATGATTTTTCCATCTGCAAGCCCAGCCAATTGCTTGGAAGCTGCGCCCATTACCTTGCCCATATCTGCCGGAGAGGTAGCGCCAACCTGCGTTATAATGCTTGCTACCGCTTCCCTTATTTCGGCTTCGCCCATTTGCTTTGGTAAAAACCTTTCAATAGTTTCTATCTCTTCCCTTTCTTTTATAGCTAAATCTTCACGGCCTTGTTTTTCAAATATTTCTAAAGAATCCCTGCGTTGCTTCATCATTTTCTGCAAAAATTTTTGCTCTGTCGCTTCGTTAATTTCGCCACCTGCGCCAGGCTCTGTCTTAGCTTTAATAATTTCTGCCTTTATAGCACGCAAGCTGCGTAAAACGCCTTCGTTCTTAGCTTTCATGGCGTCTTTCATTTCGGTCATTATCTGTTGTTCAAGGCTCATATTTTAAATGCCATTCCCTAAAAGGTGCTGGACTTTTTTATAAATTATTAGTAATGTTTTGTTATTGATATAGCCTAAAATACAAAGCCGCTGCCGCAAAAAAAATTGGCATAGTAGCACATTAGCTAATTATTATTGTTGTTCCCTCAATTGTATCGCCCTGAACTTATCAAAAAATTGCTTGGCGAATACCTTCATGTCATCGCTTAATCCCTGCTCTTGCGTAGCCCTTTTAAAAGTATCTGCCATAGTCATCAGCATCTGATAAAAAAAATCGCCCATTTCATCCATCATCATGTCTTTCGTCCACAAATCGATGCGCAGGGCTGTTTTATCTGTGCCATCCCAAAAAGCAATGCACATGGCTTTTGCTTGTTGGGCCATATCGGCAGTACTATCACTGGCAGACCAGCTTATATTTTCAGGAATTTTATTAGGGTCTAGTAATACATCTATTTTTATAGTAGACTGGTTCATACAACTGTTGTTAAAGGAAGCCTTGCGGCAATTTTATTGTAAATTATTATAAATTGGTAAAGATAAAGCCTTTGTATTATTGTTTAACCTGTTATGCCTGCACATTTTGTTATGTTTTTCCAAAGTACCTGGCTACTTTTTTCTATTGTAAATTGAGCAGCTTGTTGTTTGCCTTTTTCAATAAGCTCATTTCGTTTATTCTCATCTTTAAATAGCAGCATCATTTTATCTGCAATATGTTCAAAAATTGCAGGGTCTGTAAATAACGCCGCATCGCCGCATATTTCATTCATTAATATAGTATTGCTTACTATTACTGGCACACCACTTTGCATGGCTTGTACAACAGGCAAATAAAAATTGTTTTCTGTTGGGGCATACACAAATATGTAGGCAGAAGCCGTTATTGTTGTTAAAGCTTGTTGTGGCAAATCGAACAATAATTTTACATCATCTTTATATTTATAGGATGCAAGGCTTTTTATAAAAGCATTATTTGGCAAAACAGTTTTTGTAGCAATAACTAATTGCATGTTACTTTTTTGCCTTTTTTTAAAAAAGGAAAATGCTTTTAAAAGATGTATCAGGTTGTTGGCACTATTTAATTCGCCAATAAATAAAAAGTATTCTTTTTCTGCTGCATATTTTTCTTTGCACGCTTCTTTTTCTGTTTCACTAATGGGCAAATATCCATTATCCCCAGCCATGTAAAAAACAATAATTTTCTCTTCATCAATAAAATAATCTTTAATTAATTTATTTTTTACAAATTGGGAAAAGGCAATAATTCTAGTTGCCTTGTTTAAAAACGACTTAATATCTTTTTTTGAAAAAGAAAGTCCTTCAAGCATAGCTATATCAGCCACCAGCAAAAATTGTGGCGTGGCACTATTTAAAGAAGCGATGCTATTTATATTTATAAAAATATTTGCCGCATACTTTTTTAAAAGAGAGGGTAGCTTAAACCCATACCAAAATTTTAATGCTAAAATATTTCTTGTTGCCGGGGCAATAGCTATGGTAGTACTGCCGCTAATAAGGGTACTTGCACCCGCTATATTATCACTTATTAAAAAATACAAATTTTCCTGATAGGCTTCTATAGTTTTTAAAATATAGTCACTAAAAAAACCTTGTTCGTAACTATACTTGCCTGATAAAGGCCTGTTATTTATTGCAATGTTCATTATTGCAAAAATAAGCTAGTATAATAATATTTTGCACATTCTGTTTTTGCAAATCGTTACGTAGCATGGTTTGTAAAGCCACTTAACCTATTGTTAACTTGTGTTAATTGCAGGTTAATAAGCGCTGCTCTATATTTGCAATTCTAAAAAAATAAATACCTTCTAACCTATGCAAAAATTAGTTTATATTTCTTTTATAGCAATCTTGTTTTCTTCTAAAATGAGTATTGCACAAAATGTTTCAGATACTACTGAGCTAACTTTTTCAGCTGCGGAAAAAATATTCCTGCAAAATAACTTGTCGTTGCTGGCTAATAAATACAATGTAGATATAAATAAAGTATTGATTAAACAAGCAAAGCTCTGGGACAACCCTATTTTAAGCACCGACCAAAATATTTATGATGGCAAATTTTTTCAACATAATTCTACTGGCGGGCAAGTTTACGTGCAAGTAATGCAGTTAATAAAAACCGCAGGTAAAAGAAGCAAGGCAGCACAAATAGCTACCGACAATACCGTTCTTGCGCAACAACAATTTGATGACCTGCTGCGCACATTGCGCTATACTTTACAAAACGACTTTTTAGAGATAAGCCATCTTTTAGAAATAAAAAAAGTGTACACTGGCGAAATACAACAAGTAAACAAACTGGCAAAAGGAATGGATATCCTACTGCAGGCAGGCAATGTTTCTTTAAAAGATAACCTTAGGATAAAGGCGCTTCTTTTTAGTATAGAAAATGAGTTAGTAAATACAGATGCACAGTTGCTAACTACCGAAAGTGAAATAAAATTATTACTCAACAACAACGAAACTAAATTTATAGCTCCTAAAGTTGATTATAAATTTAGTGGGCTAACTACCGCTTCACTTACTAGTATTGATACTTTATTGGCGCAAGCGCTTATCAATAGGCCAGATGCAAAGATTGCACAAACCACCCTTGCTTTGCAAAACCACAACCTTGCTTATCAAAAAGCGTTAGGCAAACCAGATGTAAGCATAGGTACCGAATACGACCAACGCAGCAGTTATGCTAATAATTATGTAGGGCTTGCAATTTCGTTGCCCTTAAATATTTTTAATCGCAACCAGGGCAATGTTGCCGCCGCTAAATTTTCTATCCTCCAGCAACAGGCAGTGGTAGGCCTTACAAATGCCGGCATTAAAAATGATATTACCACTGCTGCAGCCAAGTTTACTTTTTATCAAAATATCAATAACAGGCAGCAGTTAGATTTTTCTCAACAGTATGATAAGCTGTTTAACAATATGCTTAACAGTTACCAGCAACGCCAAATGAGCTTGTTGGAATTTATAGATTTTATGGATGCTTATAAAGACACTAAATTGAAAATAGTAGAACAACACAACCAATTGATACACGCAGCGCAAGACTTAAATTTTGCCGTTGGCAATGATGTGATTCAGCTTAACTAACCACACTAAATAATTCAACAACTCATCTTATAAAAATGAAAATTACCCCGGCAATTATTACAACTATTTTTTTTGCGACTATTTTATTTTCTTGTAAAGATAAAAAAGTAGCAGCGCCAGATGCACCACAAAAAGTATGCATTACAGATTCAATGGCAAAAATCATCAACATAGATTCTGCCACTTCAACTACCATTGATGATGAATTAAAATTATCAGGCGAAATAAGCTTTAGCGATAACAGGGTAGTAAAAGTGTATCCTTTTAGCAGCGGCAAAGTAATGCAGGTAAAGGTGTCTATTGGCGATAGGGTTACGCAGGGGCAAACGTTGGCCATTATTAAAAGTGCCGATGTGGTGGGTAACTACAGCGATATATCTTCTTCAGGCAACGATGTAGCTATCGCCAAAACTCAAATGGATAATACCGAATCGTTGTTTAAAAACGGCATTGCAACAGAACGTGAATATTTAGAAGCCAAACAAAATTATCTGAAGGCTACAAATAGCCAGGCAAAGTTAAAAGCACAAATAATTATTAATGGTGGCGGTAAAACTTCCGCAACTGGCGAATATATTGTTACCGCGCCAAAGAGTGGTTATGTGCTGGAAAAGAAAGTGAATGAAGGGGCTTTTATACGCAACGATAATACCGAAAATATGTTTTCAATAGGTGATATTGGCGAAGTGTGGGTAATGGCAAATGTGTATGAAAGCGATATTGCAAAAGTAAAAGAAGGACAAAAAGTAAATGTTACTACGCTGGCTTACCCGGGGCGCATATTTACCGGAATTATTGATAAAGTAAACCAAATTTTAGAACCAGATAGCAAGGTGATGAAAATTCGTGTACGCCTGCAAAACGCAGACCAGGCACTGAAGCCGCAAATGTTTGCCAATGTTGTTGTACAAAACAAAGGCGGCCAAAAAACTGTAGCAATACCTAATACCGCATTTATAAGCGATTACGGAAAAGACTATGTAGTGATCTATCATGATAAATGCAAACTGGAGCTTAGGGCAATAACTATTATTAAAACAATTGGCGACAAAACTTATATTAGTTCGGGCATTAACGTAGGCGAAAAAGTGATCTCAAAAAATGAGTTGCTTCTCTTTAAAGCGTTGACAGATAATTAATATTACACAGCACCAATTAATCAACTATTCTGATGAACAAGTTTATCAAAGGCATCATACATTTTTCTTTAAGGCACCGCTATTTCGTTTTCTTTCTCACGGCGGCTATTTCTGTAATTGGTATTTACGCTTATAAAGCAACGCCAATAGAAACCTTTCCTGACGTAACCAATACGCAGATCATCATCATCACGCAATGGCCAGGCAGAAGCGCTGAAGAGGTGGAAAAATTCATTACCATCCCATTAGAAGTAGAACTTAATTCGGTACAAAAGAAAATAAACCTGCGCACCAATTCATCGTTCGGGCTAAGTTATATCACCATGATTTTTGATGATGATGTAGACGATGCTTTTGCACGCCAACAGGTAATGAGCCGCATTATCAATGCAGATTTGCCAGACGCTGTACGCCCCGAAGTACAGCCGCCGTATGGGCCTACCGGCGAAATTTACAGGTATATATTACAAAGCAAAACAGCATCGGTTAGAGAGCTTACTGCGTTGCAAGATTGGGTGCTAGACAGGCAATTTAAAAGTGTATCCGGCATAGCCGATGTAAATAGTTTTGGTGGAGAAGAAAAGATATTTGAAGTAAGCGTTAACCCGGAACTGCTGATTAAATATAACCTTACAGCACTGGATGTTTTTACCGCTGTAAACAAAAGCAATATAAATGTTGGTGGAGATGTTATAGAGCGTAACGGCCAGGCATATATTGTACGAGGCATCGGCGTATTGAATGATGTAAGCGAAATCAACAATATTATTATTACAAAAATAAATGGTGTTCCGTTATTAGTAAAAAATGTTGCTAACGTTATTGAAGCCGGCAAACCAAGGCTGGGCACTGTTGCGCTGGATGATAAGACTAACCAGATTGAAGGCATCATCGTTATGCGCAAGGGCGAAAACCCGAGCGAAGTACTGGAAAGAGTACATGCAAAAGTGGATGAACTTAACAAGACCATCTTGCCAAAAAATGTAAAGCTGGTAACTTTTTACGACCGTACTACGCTAATGGAATTTGCACAGGAAACCGTTATACATAATTTAATAGAAGGCATATTATTGGTTACGCTGATTGTAATGTTGTTTATGGCCGATTGGCGTACAACCGTTATTGTTAGTATCATCATTCCGTTGTCATTATTGTTCGCCTTTATTTGTATGCGCATAAAAGGGATGAATGCTAACCTGCTTTCAATGGGGGCTATCGACTTTGGTATTATTATAGATGGTGCCGTAGTAATGGTAGAAGGATTATTTGTGGCGCTTGATTTTAGGGCCAGGGAAGTAGGCATGGAAAAGTTTAATAAACTGGCAAAGCTTGGGCTGTTTAAAACCAAAGGAATGGAGATGGGCAAATCTATTTTCTTCTCTAAGCTCATAATCATCACTTGCTTAATACCTATTTTTGCTTTTCAAAAAGTAGAAGGAAAAATGTTTTCGCCACTGGCATACACGTTAGGTTTTGCTTTGTTAGGCGCCTTACTTTTTACGCTTACTTTAGTGCCTGCGCTTGCAAGTGTTTTACTAAGAAAAAATGTGCGGGAAAAGCATAACCCCATTGTAATATTTTTTGAAAAAGGTGTTGGCAAATTACTGGCCATCGTTTACCGCAACCAAAAATTAAGCGTTATAATTTCCCTGGTGGTTATGATATTGAGCTTTGCCTCCTTCAGGTTTTTAGGCAGCGAGTTTTTGCCGCAGTTAGATGAAGGCGCCTTATGGGTTACAGCCGAATTGCCAAGGAGCGTATCGCTAAATCAAGCAGATAGTATTGCGCAAAAGCTAAGTTCTGTAATCCGAACTTTTCCGGAAGTGAAGCATACTTTAAGCCAGGTTGGCCGAACCAACGATGGTACCGACCCCAAAGGCTTTTTTAATGTGCAGATAGCGGTAGACCTTTATCCATCTAAAGAATGGAAGGTTAAGCGTTCGACAGACCAGCTGTCGAATGAGATAGATAAAAAATTGCAGCAGTATCCTGGTATAGTGTTCAATTACTCACAACCAATCCGCGATAACGTGTCTGAAGCAGTGGCGGGCGTGCCTGCAGCATTGGCTGTAAAAATATTTGGGTCAGATTTTAATGTGCTCGATAGCAGTGCCACCAAGGTTGAAAAAATACTTAAAAACATACAAGGCGTAGAAGACCTGGGTGTGATAAGGAACCTTGGCCAGCCAGAATTCCGCATAGAATTAAACCAGCAAAAAATGGCCATGTTCGGTGTAACAACCGGCGATGCAAATGCTATTATTGAAATGGCGTTAGGCGGCAAGGCGGCTACACAATTATACGAAGGCGAAAGAAAATTCGACATTAGGATACGTTACCAGGAAGAGTATAGAAAAACGCAGGAAGAGGTAGAAAACTTAATGATGCCAACTTCCGGAGGCGAAAAAATACCGCTCAAAGAAATTGCGGATATTAAAACGCTTACCGGGCCTGCATTTATTTACAGGGATAATAATAGCCGTTACATTACCGTAAAGTTTTCTGTACGCGGCAGAGATTTAGGAGGCACGGTGGATGAAGCGCAGGCAAAAGTTGCAGCAGCATTTACATTGCCCGAAGGCTATAAATTAAGCTGGAACGGTGAGTTTGAAAACCAGCAAAGGGCAAGCGCCACTTTAGCAAGGGTAGTACCTATTTGCTTACTGGCGGTATTCCTTATTTTGTTTGTAACGTATGGCAATGTAAAAGATGCCGTGCTAACTATAATGAACGTGCCTTTCGCATTGATCGGCGGCATATTAGCCTTGCATATTACCGGCATCAACTTCAGTATCAGTGCGGGTATTGGTTTTATTGCCTTGTTTGGTGTATGTATACAAAATGGGGTAATTTTAATAAGTGTATTCCGAAAAAACCTGGATGCAAAAATGCATTTAAACGTAGCTATCAGGGAAGGCGTCATATCCAGGGTGCGCCCTGTGGTTATGACGGCATTAATGGCGATGATTGGCTTGATGCCGGCAGCCTTATCAACCGGCGTAGGCAGCGAAACACAAAAGCCTTTGGCAATAGTTGTTATTGGCGGGCTGGTAACATCCACCATATTGACTTTACTGATATTACCGGTTATTTATGCATTGGTATTTAAGCTGATGCATAGAAGGGAAAACAGGATGATATTAAGAAAGATGAGGGTAGTAAGCAAAGTAGAAAAGCCAAATAAATAGTGGATTGTTGGATAGTATAAGCAGCAGTTTTAAAAGTTCCGACAATGAAAGTTTCTTTTGCTATTAGTGCTTTTTTTTGTACCGGCTACTACAGCAGCTTTGGTGAACATTATTGCTCGTCCGAATGGCAGCCGGGCGGATGTTACTCCCTTCAACGGCATACCTTTTTGGCACTCCTCCTCCATTCGGGTAGCTTTTATTTAAGGCAAGCATATTATAATTAACTCAACAACAAAACAAAAAAGGATGCTCCGTTAATGGTGCATCCTTTTATATTTTTAAGGTGTGTTTAAAGCCTGTGTATCATTTTAATTGCAATGGTTAAGGTTATACCAAAACCTTCAGCTTCACCGTCTCAATCCTGGTATCGCTTACATTTAAAATATCAAATTGATAATGGCCTACGGTAAAGGTTTCTTTCTGTTTAGGTATCTCATCACGGTGCTGTATTATAAAGCCACTAAGAGTTTCAGTGCCTTCGTTTTCCGGAAAGTCAAGCTTATATTTCTCTGTTATATAATCCAGCTCCAGCCTGCCGCTAAAAATAAATTCGTTGGTAGCCAATTGCTTTTCTACAAATTCTTCTGTATCATGTTCATCACGGATATCACCAAAAATCTCTTCCAGCAAATCTTCCATCGTAACTATGCCTGCGGTGCCACCAAACTCATCAACAACCCATGCTATACTTTTTCTCTCCCGGCTAAATTTGTTCATTAGGTCGGTAGCGCTCATGCTTTCTGGTATGGCAGGTATCGGCAATAAAATAGAGTGTATATCAATTGGGTTTTTAAACATATCCAACTGGTGCACGTAGCCAATAATGTTATCTATATTTCCTTCAAAAACTACTAGCTTGCTTAATTGTGTGCTGATAAAAGTATTTTTTACAACTTCAATATCAGTAGTAATATTTACCGACTCAATTTCTTTACGCGGTATCAGGCATTCCCTTATCTTAACTTCACTTAGCGATAATGCATTTTCAAATAATTCCTTGTTTATCTCACTCGTATCTTCCTCATCATGATTTTTGCTTTGTTGTATAAAGTGCTCCAGGTCTATCTTGCTAAAAACATCTTTTTTCTCATTAAGGCGAACATTAAAAATATATTTTAAGATCCATTCAGATATGGTTACAAAAAAAGTAGAAGCGGCTGAAAATGCAGCATAAAAAAAGCTAACAATGTAAGCAATTATGCCGCTGCTTAAAATACTATCGTTCGTTGCTTTGAAAAAAGCTTTAAAAAGAAATTCTATAAACAGCACTATAATAGACGATAATACCGTCTCGAAAAAAAGCTTGATATATTTAACATAGTCTGCCAATGAGGGAGCTAATTGTAATTCGATGCGGTGCCATAAAGGCGATAATAAGCCGCCTACTAATAAACCGTAAATAACCAGCACTACATTTACTCCTATTAAAGTGGTGCCAATAAATTTAGCAGGCTTATCAGCGTAGCCTCCCCAAACCCTTCCGCTGTAAGTGCCTTGCTTTTTGCGTAACTCTACCGAAAGTTTGTTGGCAGAAACAAACGCAATTTCTATCCCGGAAAAAAACCCAATCAGGAGCAACGAAATTATTATTGCTATAAGTGCTATCCAGTCCATAAGTAAAAATACTAAAGTACAATGATTTATTAAGCGAAACTATCAGGAGTCAATAAAGGCTTTTATTATCCCTTCTGCTTCGCCACAGGCATGTTCGAGGTTATCGTTTACTATCAATTTATCAAACTGGCCTTTAAAACTAATTTCGTAAGATGCTTTGTTAACCCTAGCTGACAGAGATTCTGGTGTTTCGGTGCCCCGGCCTTCCAGGCGGTTCTTTAATTCGGCTACCGATGGCGGCTCAATAAAAAGGCTGATGGCGGAGTCAGGGTATTGTTGCTTTACATGTATGGCGCCCTTTACATCAATATCAAGGATGGGTATTTTTTGTTCATCCCATATCCTTTGCAGTTCGCTTTTTAGGGTGCCGTAATATTTGCCTTCGTACACCATTTCCCATTCTACAAATTCGTTATGCTGTATCTTTTGCTTAAAATCCGCCATATCCATAAAGTAATAATCCACGCCACTTTTTTCACTGCCACGAGCCTGCCTGGTGGCGGCAGAAATGGAAAAAGCCAGTTGCGGGAATGTGTGCATTAAATGATGTGTAATGGAAGTTTTGCCTGCACCAGATGGCGCTGTAATAATTATAAGTTTATTGTGGATTGTCATGTGGCAAAGAAAAGAAAAGAAAACTGTTTAAATTGTATTTGCATTTGAATTTAAAATAAATACACCCTCTTTGCCATTGAAAACAGGATACTTAACGTATTTAAATTTATAAGTCAATGCCGTTAAGTTAAGGATTTATATGTTTGTCTTTACCTCACCCTAACCCTCTCCAAAGGAGAGGAAAGGTCTTAACTTAACGGCATTGATTTATAAGTCGTAAATAATCCGCAGAGACCAGAACCTATTTCTCGAGATAGACAGGCTTTTACCGCTCAATAACAAAAAGTCATAAACAAAAAACACAAAATATAAAACAGCCTTAGTTTATCCTTCGGATATCCGCACCTAACGCTTGTAGCCTTATATCGATATTTTGGTAGCCCCTATCTATTTGTTCAATATTTTGGATAGTGCTTTTGCCGGTGGCGCTAAGGGCTGCTATCAGCAAAGCTACGCCTGCCCTTATATCCGGGCTTGTCATGGTTATACCGCGTAATTGCTGTTCCCTTTCCAGCCCGACTACTACGGCCCGGTGAGGGTCGCATAAAATAACCTGCGCACCCATCTCAATTAATTTATCTACAAAAAATAAACGGCTTTCAAACATTTTTTGGTGGATGAGGATGCTGCCTTTTGCCTGTAATGCCGTAACTAAAACAATGCTCAGCAAATCTGGCGTAAAGCCCGGCCAGGGATGGTCGTAGATAGTTAACGTGCCGCCATCCATATATTTTTGTATCTCGTATAATTCTTGCGAAGGGATGTGTATGTCATCGCCGATAAATTCCATCTGTATGCCTAATTGCTGGAACCTTTCGGGAATAACGCCCAGGTGTGCCAGCCCTACATTTTTGATGGTAATATCGCCTTGCGTCATTGCTGCAAGGCCTATGAAACTTCCTACTTCAATCATATCGGGCAGCATACGGTGTTCGGTGCCACCCAAAGTATCTACGCCTTCAATAATGAGCATGTTGCTGGCAATGCCGGTAATTTTTGCGCCCATGCGGTTAAGCATGTTACACAATTGCTGCAGGTAAGGCTCGCAAGCTGCATTGTAAATAGTGGTTTGCCCTTTTGCCATTACCGACGCCATTAGTATGTTGGCGGTGCCGGTAACGCTTGGTTCTTCCAAATGTATAAACGTGCCTTTTAGCTGGTCAGCTGCAAGGTAAAAAAAGCCATCAGGGTTATATTTAAATGAAGCACCAAGTTTTTCGAAACCGATGATGTGCGTATCAAGCCTCCTGCGCCCAATTTTATCGCCGCCAGGCTTTGGCACGTAAGCTTTTTTGAAACGTGCCAGCATTGGGCCAGCCAGCATAACAGAACCGCGAAGCTTGCCACTTTTTTTATGGTATTCGTCGCTTTGTAAAAAATCCACGTTCACATCGTCTGCCTGAAAAATACAGGTATCCCTACTTATACGTTCTGTCTTCACGTTCATTGCACTCAATAAATCTATCAGCAAATTAACATCTATAATATCGGGAATATTAGTTACCGTAACTTTTTCAGCCGTAAGCAATACTGCAGAAATAATCTGCAATGCTTCGTTTTTGGCACCCTGCGGTGTTATTTCTCCAGAAAGCTTATTGCCTCCATATACCTCAAATGAGCTCATAAAATTATTGCTTGGGGGGTGAAATGAATCGCTAAAAAATGAATGTACAGTTTTTTAATAAAAAACCCTGATTCATTAACTGAATCAGGGAAATATATTTGTTGTATAAAAGTAACGATCCTTATTTAGGGTAACAAATTAAAACCTCTTTTTAAAATTGCGGTTATTATTGTTGTTGTTATTGTTGCTGTTCCTGTTATCGCCGCCAGGCCTGTTGCTGTTTGCTGCACCGCCAGGCCTGTTATCGCCGCCGGGCCTATTGCCGCCACTTCTATTATTATCCCTGCTGCCGGTATTTGTGTTGGTATTTCGTGCACCGCTAAAGTTTTTACGGTAACCGTTGTTAGTGCCACGGGTTGGGTAATCTTCGCTTGCCCTGTTATCTACCCTATGCTTCACAAATGGGCGGTTATTAAATTCTAATTGACCGTCAGTCATACTTTGCAGTTCTGTCTGGATGTTATCATCATGTACCAGCTCTTTATGCCAGTTGCTGTAAGTAAGCTTCATGTAATAAGCAATGGCATTGGCAAAGCCCTGGCGCTTTTCAGGGTTTTCTTCTTTTAAGGCCTTGTTTATTACAACCTCGATATTTTTACCAAGATGGTTAAATTTCGGGTATCTTTTTGGGTAAGGCAATGGGTCTGGCTTTGCCTTTAATGTTTCCCTGGTGGGTATGGGGTATGGGCTATCAACTTCCAGCTTAAAATCACTTATTAAAAAAAGATGGTCCCATAATTTATGGCGAAAATCCTCCACGTTTTTTAAGTGCGGGTTTAAGAAACCCATCAGTTCGATGAGGCTCAAAGCATTGCGTTGCCGCTTCTCTTTATCTTCGATAGTCAATAAATAATCAACCATTTTTTGTATATGCCGGCCATACTCCCTCATCGTCAGGTAACTGCGTGTGGTATTGTATTCCATGTTTTCTACGTTCATCATATACACAAATGTACTAAAAACTGCTGCAAGCAGCAATTAATGAAATGTTTTTCTTATCACAAAAATAAAATAGGGTTATGCTCCTTTTGCGGTGCAGGCGCACAAGCCGGGCTTATTGTTACAGCTATTTGCTTTGCCAGTGTTTGGCAAGCTATTTATGATGCAACGTTATCGGTGGGCAAGCGGGTAAAATATATCCTGCAAAATATAAATGCCCCTGCTGCGCCTATGCTATCGGCAAGCCAGTCCATCAGGTCGTAGCTTCTGCCTTCTGCCCAATACTTTTGTATCAGTTCTGTACAATAGCCAAAACCACAGGTAAGTAGGGCAATAATTAAAAAATAGGTGATTTTATTTTTACGGGATACCGCCGTTTTATACAATGGCCAGCAAAACAAAACAGCCAGCAAGCCAAAAATACCTGCGTGGACAAACTTATCAAAGTCTATTTTAAATAAAAAATCCGAGTGCGGGATATCGTGGCCAGGCAGCCATATCAAGGTAAGTACTACGCCAAACCAAATAACGGCCGGTAAAAAATTAATAGCTTTTATTTTTCTTAAGGGTTGCATCAATGTAAAAATAAAGCCCCTAAAATTTTTAGGGGCTATTAAAAAATTTAGCTTACTAGAGCCGTGTAATTTTCTGCGGTTAATAAACGCTCTGCATCTCCTATGTTATAAATAGTCATTTTCACCATCCAGCCCTGGCCATAAGGGTCGGTGTTTACCAATTCTGGCTGGGCTTCTAATAAGGGGTTAATTTCAGTAATAGTGCCTGCTAAAGGTAAAAAAAGGTCGCTTACGGTTTTCACTGCTTCTACACTGCCAAATACTTCTTCAGAGGCTAAAGCCTTTCCTTTAGAAGAAATGTCTACATAAACAATATCCCCCAATTCGCCCTGGGCAAAATCGGTAATGCCAATGGTTGCAATATTGCCTTCTAAAGAAATCCATTCATGGTCTTTTGTGTAGCGCAGGTTTGATGGAACGTTCATGGTAATAGTTTTTTGTTTATGGTGTTTAGTTTTTTGTTAGTAGTGTTTGTTTTGGATAGCATTTCAAATCTCAATATTAAATACTATTATCTTTTTATCTTCTTTACACTGCAAATTAACTTATTTTATTTCTTCTTTCACTACTTCCATTTTCATGCTGATATCGCTTATTGGCCTGTTGTTGCCATCTACCGGTTCCAGTGCTATTTTTTCTACTACGTCCATACCAGATATTACTTCGCCAAATACGGTGTAGCGGGTATCTAAAAATGGGGTGCCGCCATTCATTTTATAGGTCATTCTTTTTGCGGGCGAAAACTTTATGCCGTTCTTCATTTCAATTATATCCAGCTCGCCATCGTTTAACTTTTTTCCTTCTACAATATAAAACTGGCAGCCGCTGCTGGCTTTTTCGGGGTTATCATCCCTTGCGGCAGCCAAGGCGCCTTTTTTATGAAATAAGGTAGAGTCAAACTCTGCGGGAACAGTGTAGCCTGCGCCGCCTTCGCCTAACCTAATGCCCGGTGGTGCATTTTTGCTGGCAGGGTCTCCGCCCTGTATCATAAAGCTATTAATTACCCGATGAAAAACAGTGCTGTCGTAGAAATGTTCGTTTACTAGTTTAATAAAATTATCCCGGTGCTTAGGTGTTTTGTTAGATAGCATTACAATTATATCGCCCAGGCTGGTCGTTATTTTTACCCTTGTCTCCGGCATGCCTGCAATCGGTGCAGCTACAACCGCCTTTATAGGCAGCTTAATTTTTGTAACAGGTATAGGCGCTTTTTTAATTGTCTTTTTTTTGGTTTGCGCCTGTGTACAATTGGCGGCAAAAATCAAACTAAGCAACAATACAATACCCAATATTTTTTTAAGCATATTTACGCTTCGGTTTTAAAAAGTTGTTCAAAATAAAGCAAAACATGGTCTTTTAAAAAGTTCTCCTGCTCGTATACATTAAATTCTGGCAAGGCTTTTAGTTGCTTAAAGTGCGGCCAGCCTTCCTCGTCAAAGCCTTCCAACAAATAGTAGCCGCTTTGTGCCAGTAATGTGCATACGGCTATGTGCATTAGGTCTTGTTTCTGTTCTTTGGTATATACTTGTTTTGCGGTGCCTAATTCCTGCACGCCAATTAAAAATAAAACGCCGTCCATATCTGGCTTAATGCCAAATTTCTGTTTCAAGTTTATGCGAAGCTTTAGCCACCTTATCTGTAAATCTTCTTTTGCATGTTCCATTTGGCAAATATACCCTATCCCCCGAAGGGGTACAAATAAGCAGTTTAAAATTTAATTAGATAAATACAGTTTAGGGTATAAAAAACTCAAAACAGTACCTTTGGTAAAATTCATTAAAAGATGTTACAGATTAGTTTTATTCGCCAGAATGCAGCGTTAGTAAAAGAAAGGTTAAGCGTAAAGCAGTTTGGCGATTTGTTGTTGGTAGATAAAGTGCTTGCGTTGGACGAACAAGTGCGCAAATTAAAAGTTGAAAGTGAAAGTTTGCAGGCAGAAATGAACGCCTCTAGCAAGGCAATTGGCTTGCTAATGGGCAAAGGCGAAAAAGATGCCGCAGAACAAAAAAAGCAGGAAGTTGGCTTGCATAAAACTAGCATGCAGCAATTAAATGATGCATTAGCGGTGGCTGAAAAACAGCTGCAGGAGGAGATAATTAAATTCCCTAACCTGCCACATCTTACCGTGCCATTGGGTAAAACGCCCGAAGAAAATGAAGTAATAAAACAAGTGGGGATTATACCAATATTGCCTTCAAACGCAGTGCCACACTGGGATTTAATTAAGCAATACGCACTGGTAGATTTTGAGACTGGCGCAAAAATAACTGGCAGCGGCTTTCCATTGTATAAAGGCAAAGGTGCTAAATTACAGCGGGCGCTAATACAATATTTTTTAGATTTCAACACCGAAGCCGGCTACACAGAATACCTGCCACCGTTACTGGTTAATGAAGCCAGCGCTTATGGTACAGGCCAGTTGCCGGATAAAGAAGGGCAGATGTACCATGCAACGGTTGATAATTTTTATTTGATACCAACGGCAGAAGTACCCGTAACAAATATTTACCGGGATGAAATTGTAAAAGAAACAGAATTACCTATAAAGATGACTGCTTACACGCCTTGTTTTAGAAGAGAAGCAGGCAGCTTTGGAAGCGATGTGCGTGGGCTAAACAGGGTCCATCAATTTGATAAAGTAGAACTGATACAATTAGTGCACCCAGATAAAAGCTATGCGGTGCTGGAAGAAATGGTGGCGCACGTAGAAGCGTTGTTGCAGGCCTTACAGTTGCCTTACCGCATACTGCGTTTATGCGGTGGCGATATGAGCTTTACCAGTGCCCTTACCTACGACTTTGAAGTGTTTAGCGCCGCCCAGCAAAAGTGGCTGGAGGTAAGTTCTGTCAGTAATTTTGAAACCTTCCAGACAAACCGTATGAAGATCCGGTATAAAAATGCGGAAGGCAAAACACTGTTGCTGCATTCTTTAAATGGCTCATCGTTAGCTTTGCCAAGGATTGTGGCTTGCTTGCTGGAAAATAACCAGACAGATAACGGCATTGAATTACCACAAGTTTTACATAGCTATTTTGGCAGTACAATAATTAGTTAACGTACTTTTAAATGAATAAAGTTTCTTATTTTTAAAAAACATTAAACAAAACTGAATGAAAAAAATACTTGTTCTGGTAATAATAGCTGTTACAGTTGTTAGCTGCCATAAAAAAATGACACCATCTGCAACAGTTGCTACTGCCCCGCCAGTACCTGTAGTTGTTGATAGTGCCGCAGTAAATAAAATGAACGCCATGAACACTACAATGGTAGCGGCTGGCCAGCAAGTATATGTGGCTAAATGTGGTAAATGCCATGGCTTAAAAGACCCGGCCAACTACACACAGGTACGTTGGGTAGGGCTTGTAAATTGGATGGCGCCTAAGGCAAAAGCTACCGATGAGGAAAAAACGCAGGTGCTGGCCTATGTGCAGCATAATGCTAAAGATGCGGTAAAATAATTATGGTAAAATTTGTTTTTTATAAGTTATTAAAAGATGATGCAGTAAATGGCATCATCTTTTTTGTTTGTAAGAAAATAAGTAGGCGATGTGCCTGGCAATGCTTTTTTACAAGCAGGGGTACATAACAGTTGGTTAATGCAACAGCCGCATAACAATAAAAGGATAAATATTTGGTTTATGCATCAAGACGAAATAACCCGTTAAACCATTACAGCTTATTGAAGTCTATGACCCTGGTCCCATATCAGCTTATAAATATTTACCCATGGCAGTTTCCAACCGATTAAAAACACAGCACCTTTTATGGCGTGCCGCTTTTGGCCCCATGGCAGAAAATTTAGCTAGCCTTGATGCTGTTACTCCTAAAAAAATGTGGGAAAAATTATTGGCAACTTCTGCAAAAGCGCCCAACAAAATAGACATCGCCACCAATGTGCTTAATGGCATGAGCACGCAAGATGTAATGATGCAGCCCGATAAGCTTACTAAAGAACAAAAGCAAGCCATCCAAAAACAATCCCGGGAAGATTTGAAAAGCCTTAACATGCGCTGGCTGGATGAAATGATAAACAGCGAAGCACAATTTAGGGAAAAGATGAGCTTGTTTTGGCACGGCCATTTTGCCTGCCGCGTTGTAAATATTTATTACCAGCAGCAGTTATTGGATATAGTGCGCAACAATGCTTATGGCAATTTCGGCACCTTGTTGAAAGCCGTAAGCAAAAGCCCTGCTATGCTGCAATTTTTAAATAACCAGCAAAATAAAAAGCAGCACCCCAACGAAAATTTTGCCCGTGAAGTAATGGAATTATTTACCCTTGGGCGTGGTAATTATACCGAGAATGATGTTAAAGAAGCTGCCAGGGCTTTTACAGGCTGGGGGTACGGCCCGCAAGGAGATTTTTTAAGCCGCCCCAACCAGCATGATGACGGCACTAAAATTTTTTTAGGGCAAACAGGTAATTTTGATGGTGATGCCATACTTGATATTTTACTGCAACAAAAGCAGGTAGCTATCTTTATTACAAAAAAAATTTACCGCTACTTTGTAAACGATATTACCGATGATGGTAAGGTGGCCTGGCTTGCTGCCCGTTTTTACAAAAGTGGTTACGAGATTAAAGGTTTGATGGAAGATATTTTTACCAGCGATTGGTTTTATGACCAAAAAAATATTGGTATAAAAATAAAATCACCGGTAGAATTGTTGGCCGGCTTACGCCGTTTTTTACCATTGGAATTACAGAATGATGCAGCACAGTTATTGTTTCAGCAAGCCCTGGGGCAGGTGCTTTTTTACCCACCCAATGTAGCTGGATGGCCCGGTGGCAAAAGCTGGATAGATAGCAGCACCCTAATGTTGCGGCTGAGGATACCACAAATAATTACTGCAAATGAAGCCATCAACATACGCCCAAAAAGCGATGACGATGTAATGATGGGGCGCATGGCAGAAAATAAAATATCCGATAAATTAAATAAAGGCTACGCCGATAGGGGAGGAACTGCAATGGTGGATTGGGCGATGGTGGCCACTATTTTTAAAGATACCTCCAGAGAAAATTTACTGCCTAAAATTACAGATACAATATTACAATCAAAGGGTAGGATAGATATTGCGTTGCTGGCCAAATACCTCAATAACGAAAGCCGGGAAAATTATATTAAAAGCGTGACTATCAATTTAATGAGCACGCCCGAATATCAATTGTGTTAATACCCCACCGGGTATTATCTGCCATCGGCCTTGTGGAGGAGCTTGGGGGTGAGGTAATTTTTAAAACCACTTAAATTTTTATCATGCTTATTAAAAGGAAAACATTTTTACAGGTTGGTTCATTGGCCACAGCGTCTTTTATGGTGCCTAAATTTTTAAAGGCATTTGAAAGGCCCCTGATGGTGCCGGCTGGAAATAAAGTGGTAGTGGTAATTCAATTTAGTGGTGGCAATGATGGATTGAATACGGTGATACCGATACAAAACGACATCTATTACCGGGAACGCCCAAAGCTGGGTATTACTAAAAAAGATGCTGTACAGCTTACAGATGAAACCGGGCTAAACCCTGCCTTGGTAAACTTTAAAGATTTGTTTGATGAAGGCAGCCTGGGGATATTAAATAACGTTGGTTACCCTAATCCAGACCGCTCTCATTTTCGCAGCATGGATATTTGGCAAACCGCCAGCAATAGCAACGAATATGCCAGCACGGGCTGGATAGGCCGTTACCTGGATGCTCAATGCAAGGGCTGCGGTAAACCTACACAGGCATTGGAAATTGATGATATTTTAAGCCTTGCATTAAAAGGAAATGGCAACAATGGGCTTGCTTTTAAAGACCCTGGCAAACTATATAGCAGCAGCAATGAAAAGTTTTTTAAAGATATCAATGCAGTCCATCATGCAGGTGAAGAAACAGCGGATTACCTGTACAAGACCATGAGCGAAACACTAAGCAGCGCCGATTATATTTTTCAGCAAAGCAAGCTGCACCCAACTGCGGAAAGCTACCCTGGCACTGGTTTGGGCAAAGGCTTAAAAACAATAGCATCGCTTATAATGAGCGACATCAATACCAAAGTGTACTATGTTTCACTCGGCAGTTTTGATACGCACGTAAACCAGCAAGACCAGCAAAAGAAGTTGTTTGCAGAATTGAATGATGCCATAAAAGCGTTTACTGCAGACCTAAAAAAGAACAACCGTTTTCAGGATGTATTGATGATGACTTTTAGCGAGTTTGGAAGGCGGGTTACACAAAATGCCAGTGGTGGTACCGACCATGGCACAGCCAATAATATGTTTTTCATCAGTGGTGGGCTTAAAGAAAAGGGCGTACTGAATGCTATGCCAGACCTTGCTAATTTAACAGATGGCGACCTAAAACATACCGTTGATTTTAAAGATGTGTATGCCACCGTTTTAAATAAATGGCTCGGCGCAGATGATAGTTTGATTGTTGAAAAGCCTGGTGATTATTTGAAGTTTATTTAAAAAGATTCCGGCGAGAATATTTAATGATTTACCAGTTTCCGAAGCTGCTAAGCTTCCACAAAATTATCAAAAAAAACTGAAGTACAAGAGTGCTAAAAGTAATCATTAAAATAGCAATCGTCATCTCCAAAATTGGAGGGTTATATGTGCCAATTATCCTTACAATACGTAATTAAATGATTACAAAATGCCCCGGAAACAATTATTAAATGCCCATCAATGCTTTATAAAAAATATTATTTTCGGGAATGATTGGAAACACTGGCACTAACACCACTAATTTATGGTAAATTCTTTTATGCAGGCTTCGGGGGCAACAAGAGGGTTAAAAGGTTTTTCGCCACGATAGCAAATTGGTTTACTATAATTAAATAAAATAATAAGGCGATACATTAATATTGTACCGCCTTATTATTAAATAAATATTATTTATGCAGAGCCTGTCTTATCCTTTACAATTTGGTTTAAAGACTTTAACCTTGAATAAATAAGTATACCGGCAATAAACGCTGCAATTACCAATATTAAAAAGAATACTTTTTTATCGGTAAAATCATCCCAAAAGCTTGTCATTACGCCGGCAATCTTTCCGCCGATAGAAGTAGATAAAAACCACCCTCCCATCATCAATGCCGTAAGCCTTGCTGGTGCTAGTTTTGATACAAGCGACAAGCCAATAGGGCTTAGGAAAATTTCGCTAATGGTAAACACCCCGTAAGTTGCCCAAAGCCACGCAGGGCCCGTTTTAAACCCATACACCGTAGGGACAGACATAATTGCGAATACCATTACCAGTGCAGATAAACCAGAAATAAATAAGGCCATGCCGAACTTGGCTGCCGTTGCAGGCTCTTTTCCACGCTTACGCAGAAAATTAAATAGCCAAACAAATATTAAGGTAAGCACTACAATAAACAACGGGTTTATGGATTGAAATAATTCTGTATTAAACAACTTGACTTCTTTGCCATTTGGCCATTGGTCTTTTGGTACATTATTAAAGTACGGGTCTGGCCCCATTACCTTAACTACATTGCCGTTATCATCTTTTACATCAACAAAAAATTTGTCAACTTTATTTACAAGCCTTGGTGTATCTGTTACTTGTTGCAATGGAAAAACGGCGCCAATTAACTTTGCGTTAGATGGCGATACAGTCCTGTCTGTATGCTTTTCTGCCCAAATAGTAAGGCCTGTAGAATTCTGGTTGTAGATTGTCCAGAATACAATGCTTACGGTAAAAATAAATAGCAACGCTCCAATGCCTTTCTTATCTTGGCCTTTGGCTTTTACCCATAATGAAATATAAAAAGCGATGATTGGGATGCAGGCAAAGATGAACGCATCATTGGCTTTGCTGCCCATTATGGTAGAGTGAAAAAGCGAGCTAGGTACTATCCATCCAACTATTGACGCAAGTAAAGCGGGTAAAAAAACATAGCCAAAAATTTGCCCCAGCGACATGTCTTCTTTTTGGGTGAGCTTTTTTATATCGCCTTCCCGTACATGTTTTAAAGAAGATGCCAGAACGATCATACCAATTATAATGCCTATGCCAGCAGCCCCAAAAGCATATCCCCAGCCATACTTGTTGCGCAAATAAGCGGCAACAAAATTGCAAAAGAAGGCACCGATATTAATGCCCATGTAAAAAATATTGTAGGCATTATCCTTTAAAGGCTTTAGTTCATCTTTATTATATATGTTGCCAAGGAGGGTACTGATGTTGGGCTTAAAAAAGCCATTACCAACAATAATTAACCCTAAAGAAATAAACATAGCAGTATCACCGGGGATAGAAAGGCATAAATAGCCAGTCGCCATAAGGGAACCTCCGAAAAATATAGATTTTATATAACCAAGATACCTATCAGCAATAAGGCCGCCTATAAAAGGTGTTAAATAAACCAGCGCAATAAAACTTCCTACCACATCTGCCCCAACCCTGCTGCTCCAACCTTTTCCCCCGGTTGTGGTATCTGTAAGGTAAAGAAATAGGATGCCTACCATTAAATAATAAGCAAACCGTTCCCACATTTCCGTTAAAAAAAGCACGTATAATGCCTTTGGGTGTTTGGCTGCACTTACTTGTCCATTCATATTCCTATTTTTTTATGTGGATGAATATTAATATTTAATACCTCAAAGTACCAAAATTTGTTTGAGTTAGCGTAAACGTGATTTCTTATTTATAAAATATGCCGGCGTAAATAGGGCATTTGCTAAAATAATTATGGTTTACTGTTATCGCTTCTTTAAATTCGCAGCTCCTTTTCATATGCTTAAACAAATTTTTACATGAACTTATTATTAGTTGGCGGCGGTGGGCGTGAACATACATTAGCATGGAAAATAAACCAAAGCCCTTTATGCGACAAATTATTTATAGCCCCGGGCAATGCCGGTACTGCCCAATTTGGTACTAACGTTTCCATTGGAATGAATAATTTTGCCGGCCTGGCAGATTTTTGCCTTGCCAATACTATTGATATGCTGATAGTTGGGCCCGAAGAACCATTGGTAAAAGGTATATATAATTTTTTTAAAGATAATCCGGCAACGGCTCATATACAGGTAATCGGGCCATCAAAAGAAGCCTCGCAGCTGGAAGGGAGCAAGGCCTTCGCTAAGGCTTTTATGCAACGGCACAATATACCAACCGCAGCCTATAAAGAATTTGATGCCGCTAACTACGAAGCAGGCATCGATTATATCCGCAAGCATACCTTGCCCATTGTTTTAAAAGCCGATGGGCTTGCAGCCGGTAAAGGCGTTCTTATCTGTACTAACCATATTGAAGCACTGGCAGAATTTCAGTTGATGATACATCACTCCAAATTTGGCGAAGCAAGCAAAAGAGTGGTGATAGAAGAATTTTTATATGGCATAGAAGTAAGTGTTTTTGTACTTACTGATGGCATAAATTATGTGGTGCTGCCCGAAGCAAAAGACTATAAGCGTATTGGCATTGGTGAAACCGGCCCCAACACCGGCGGCATGGGTGCCGTTAGCCCTGTACCCTTTGTGGACGCGGCTTACATGGAAATTGTTACAAAAACAATTATAGAACCTACCATAAACGGTCTGCAAAAAGAAGCGCTGGAATATAAAGGGTTTGTTTTTATAGGGTTGATAAATGTAAATGGCCAGCCGTTTGTAATTGAATACAATTGCCGCCTGGGCGACCCTGAAACAGAAGTAATTATACCTCGTGTTGAAAACGATATTATAGAAATATTAGCAGCTACCGCACAGCAGCGCTTAAACGAAATAACCATCGTTACCAGTAAGCAAATAGCCGTAACCGTTATGGCTGTAAGCGGCGGCTACCCTAACGAATATGAAACAGGTAAAATTATAAGTGGGCTGGCAGATACTAAATTGGAAGGAACTATCGTTTTTCACGCAGGCACAAAGCAGGCAGGCAACGATGTGCTCACTGCAGGCGGAAGGGTTATAGCAGTAACTTCTTTAGGCGATAGCATTGCAGAGGCTGCGGAACAATCAAATTATATGCTTGAACAAATTTATTTTGATGGCATGTATTATCGCGAAGATATTGGGTTTGAATTTAGGTAAGCTGTTGATTATTAATTCATTTGCACTTCTTTCCCGTACTATTTCCATCTGCCATTTTTATGGCAATAGTATTTTGAAATTCTCGCTCAGTATCTTTTAAAGCTATTTATTTTTTTAAAAGAAGTAAAGTGTAAAAAAGGCAGGTGCCAACTTTTGGCCGGTAATAAAAAGAAGGTACTATAATTGCAACCCGCACAGTATTGGTTCGTTTTAAAACAGTTTTAATAACAGGGCTAAAATAGTTTAAGTATATTAATTCAATGCCGTTAAGTTAAGGATCTATATGTTTGTATTTACCTCACCCTAACCCTCTCCAAAGGAGAGGAAAGGTCTTAACTTAACGGTATTGTATATTAATTAATGATTCCATAAAATGTTTAGAAATAAAGTTTTTACCATTGTTAATTCAAATAAATTACATCAACTTTGCACACATTAATTTACATTCTTTTTCACTACATATACTATGGGCCTTTTTAATTTTTTCACACAAGAAATCGCTATGGACTTGGGCACCGCAAATACCCTGATAATCTTTAACGATGAAGTGGTTGTTAACGAACCTTCCATTGTTGCCCTCGACAGGAATAATCCAAAAAATATATTAGCAGTGGGCAAAAAGGCATTGATGATGCACGAAAAAACCCACGAAAGCATACGCACCGTACGCCCTTTAAAAGATGGCGTTATTGCCGATTTTAATGCCGCCGAATTAATGATACGGGAAATGATCAAAATGATCTATCCAAAAAAACCTTTGTTTGCACCAAGCTGGCGCATGATGATATGCATACCAAGCAGCATTACCGAAGTAGAAAAACGTGCCGTTAGGGATAGTGCCGAACAGGCAGGCGCCAAAGAAGTTTATTTATTGCACGAGCCAATGGCCGCCGCATTAGGAATAGGAATTGATGTGGAAGAACCGGTTGGCAACATGATTATTGATATTGGCGGCGGTACTACTGGCATTACAGTCATTGCGCTTGCAGGTATCGTATGCGACCAAAGCATCCGTATTGCCGGCGACGAATTTACCGCTGATATTATGGAAGCGCTCCGCCGTTACCATAGTTTATTGATTGGCGAACGTACGGCTGAACAAATTAAGATACAAGTTGGCGCTGCCATGAAAGATTTAGAAAATCCGCCAGATGACATCCCTGTTAATGGCCGCGATTTGGTTACCGGTATCCCAAAGCAAGTAATGGTAAGCTTTCAGGAAGTTGCCGAAGCCTTGGATAAAAGTATCTTTAAAATTGAAGAAGCTATTTTAAAAGCGCTGGAAACTACTCCTCCCGAATTGGCTGCAGATATTTATCGCCGTGGCTTATACCTTACCGGTGGCGGTGCTTTGCTTAGAGGCTTGGATAAACGCATTGCTGCGAAAATAAAATTACCGGTGCACGTTGCTGATGATCCGCTTAAAAGCGTTGTTAGAGGTACAGGGATTGCGCTTAAAAATTACGACCGGTATCCATTCGTGATGCGTTAAATTTGGTTTACGGCACGATGTTGGCTTACTGCAGGATTACAGTCCATTTTTTTAAGTTCTTTTTTATGAAAACGCTTCTACATTTCATAAGTTCAAATGGCTCTCCAAAAGAGAGATTTGGAGGGTTGCTCCATGCGTAATATTTTTCTCTTCATCAGAAGATATTTTACTTTTATTTTCTTTCTGTTATTGCAGGGGCTTTGTATTTATTTAATTGTGCACTATAATCAATACCATAATGCTATTGGCTCTGTTTACATGAACGAAATTACCGGAAAGGTAAATGAGCAATATTCCAAAGTGGACGATTTTTTAGCACTTAAAAAGAAAAACCAGGAATTACAAAAACAAAACGAAAGGCTGCTAAACCTGATGAAACAAAATTTTGAAATTCCTGATACTACTACAAAAATTGTAACAGATTCTATCCCTTACGATACATTAGGCAACCATCGTAAATGGATATACCAGGCAACAAAAGTTGTTTCCAATTCGGTAGCTACACAAAACAATTTTATAGTTTTAGGCAGGGGTTACAAACAACAGTTAAAAAAAGATGAGGGCGTTATCGACCCTAATAACGGCGTTGTTGGCATTGTTACCGATGTAAGCGAAAATTATGCAGTGGTAAT
>JANXVN010000015.1 GCA_025351645.1 Ferruginibacter sp. | reverse complement strand
AAGCCGCTGGTTTGGTTAGTATATTGGTTAGGGCTGGTGGGCACCCTGGCTTTTTTACTTTGATCGCCCCCCTGAAATTGGGTAGACAAAGAAATGCTTGCACTTGTTAAACGGCCGAGGCTTGGCTTGCTTTTCCATATCAAAGCATTACTATCTGCACCCGTTAGCCTTGATACCTGGTAAGGGTTTAAATTGGCACTGGTAGTTATATTTATTTTATTGAACAGGTTGGTACGGGCGCTTATACCAAAATTGCTAAATTGAAAACTGTCTTTTAAAAAGTTATAACTGCCATTAAAAGTAAACCCATCTATCAACGTAACTTTTTTAGTTGCACCTGCAGCCGTATCTGCTTTATTGCGCACCTTCATCTGCACATTGTTATCAACGTTAAAGCTTATGCCACCAAACTTCCCTTCGCCAAAGGCACCGGCAAGGGTATTGGCATACACTGACGAACGGATTGTTTTGCCTTTGTAAGCAGCCGAGGTATCAAATTGGGTATTATAATACGACCCTGCATTAAAGTCGGGCTTATAACTAATGCTGATGGAAGGGCGTATCTCATGCCGGATAGCCTGCACTTTAGAGTTTTTGCCAAATGTAAAAGACCCGAAAATACGGGTTGATAACCCAAGGCTGAACGACATATCCCTTGCCGTATAAAAGCCCTTATTAATGCTCGTGTCTATCCTGTTTTTTGCCGGGTTAAATATTTGATGAAGCTGTTGCTGGTACCAATGCTCGCTATAACTTATGCCGGGGGATATTTGCACGGGCCCAATCTGCGGCAATGTTAAAGAAATAGGCACACTATGCGTTGCGCCCCATTGAAGGTTATTGGTTATTTGCTTGCCAATATTCAACTTGCTTACAGTTGTATCATCCGAAAAATAAGTAAGGCTTTTGGCATTTGAGTTAAGGGCAATACCTATATTTTCGTACCACTTTAAAGCCCCAATTGCTTCTTTTCTTCTAAAGGGGTATAATGTATTAAGATTGAAAGTAACATCCGGCAATGTTATGTTGATGACTTTGGTATTTGTATTTTGAGAATGGTTGGCGTTTATAGAAATATTAAAAGGCTTATCCTTCCAAACCTTTGCCCAGGCAATAGATGAGCTTAACTGGTTTTGAACGTTCCTTGCCGCATTATTGGGCACTAACGAGTTAAACTTACTGCTACCAGCATTTACATTAGCGCTAAAAGTAACGCCTGGCCTAGATTTAGTATCGGCGTTATGGCTCCAGCGTACATTAAATGCATTGGTGGTAGAGTAATCTGGGTCGCCTTTAAAATTGTATTTAAAATGGTTGATGTCGATAGAAAAATTACCCGAGTAATGGTACCGCGTATAATACCTGGGGCTTACATTAAACGTAAAGCCTCCATACGAATACAGGGTTGCCCTGGTAGTTACATCCCAATTATCACTGATAACTTTATAATACCCAAGCCCTTCCAACGCAAGCCCAAACTGGTCGTTAGCGGTAAAGGTAGGCGCCAGCAAGCCAGAATGCCGCCCCTGTGCTAACGGAAAAATACCAAAAGGTAAAACAATCGGCAAAGGCACTCCTTCAAACTCCGGATGCACCGGGCCCGTAATGGCAAACTTTTTGTTCCTGAATTTTATTTTTTTAGCTACAAACGCAAAATGTGGTGTATCCAAATTACAAGTAGTAAACCTTCCCCTGTACACATAAAAATCTTTGGCATCTATTTTCTTTATACGTTCGCCGTAAATATACATTTCGCCTTGCTGCGTGTAAGTGCCTTTGGTAATGCCTTTGCCATTCTTCATATTAAAGCCAATAGTATCGCTTACTACTTTGCTATCGCCTTGTGTAAGCGTAGGAAAAGATACCACTTTGCCGGTACTGTCTTTTTTAAGGGAAGCGGTAACAAGCCCTGTCTGCTGGTCGAATATTATTACAGGTGCATCTAAATTATTATCCAGGTATTTTGTGCTTGATTTTTTGCCGTATAAAGTAATAGTCTTGCCCGGCACATCCATCACCAGCGAATCATCCGCATGGTAAACCACCGGTGCCGTAAGCGAATCTTTAGAGAGCCTAATATTCAAACTATCAAAAGCCATAAGGGATGAATCTTTTTTAGGCTTCCCTGTGCTGTCCTTGCCTAATCCGGTAGAATCACGCCTGCGAAAACCTGCAGTATCTTTAAGTGACAATACCAGCACACTATCTGGCTCCAGTTTTTTTTTGGCATTAAATTTAGCAACAGAATCCTTATCAAGCTTGATGGCTATTTTAGATGTGCGTTGTGGCTTTACGCTGCCTGGCGGAATAGTATCTGTAGTTAAATATTTGTAAAACCCATTGGCTAAAAACACCTTATTACTTACAGCAAACGTTACTGTAATAAGTAAGCCCATCACCATGGATGCCAATATGTATTTTGCCTTACCTTTGTAATCGTTATCCATTTGCAGTTGTTCGCAAAAATAATGATATTAGTTTCATTAAGTGTGAAGGAATCCTTATAATTAATAACGCCCAGATAAACCTTTTTGAATATGGTCAGAATGAATTTTGTGTTTCAAATATTTTTTGCTGCTCTTTTAATATCCGGTACCGCGCTTGCACAAACACCTACAACACCTGTTACTAAAAAAATAAGGACCATTATTGTGGATGCAGGCCATGGGGGCAAAGACTTTGGTGCACATGGCGGCTACGAAGGCGGCTTAGATTCTAAAGAAAAAAATATTACGTTGCAGATTGCATTAAAGTTGGTAGCAGAATTAAAAAAGCAATTGCCCGATGTAAAAATTATCCCCACACGCACAACCGATATTTATCAATCGCCTCCCGAAAAAGCAGATATTGCCAATGAAAATCATGGCGACCTCTTTATATGTATACATGCAGATGCGGTAGCGCTTCAAACAGGCCGTAGGCAAACAGGCTCTCACCAGGAAACCAGGTACCATGTTAAAAAAACCGGCAAGGGCAGGAGAAGAAAAACAACTTCCACGCCTTATACCGTTACAGTACCCACCTACGAATATTATAAAATTGGCAGCCAGCGTACCGGTACCAGCATTTGGTTATTTGCAGCCCACAAAACTAAAGACAAACTGGATGCGCTATTAAAAAATGAAGAGCTTGAAATTGAATCAGGTGTTGATAGTGTATATAATAACATAGATTTTGATACGCCGGAAGGAAGGATAAGAGCAAAAATTTATGCAGACAGGTATCAGAAAAAAAGCATCAAGCTTGCTACCATGGTTGACCAGGAAGT
Organism: Ferruginibacter sp.; assembly: GCA_025351645.1. GTDB lineage: Bacteria > Bacteroidota > Bacteroidia > Chitinophagales > Chitinophagaceae > Ferruginibacter. The sequence goes on along the minus strand of JANXVN010000015.1, from coordinate 10,062 downwards.
GGACAAAACCGACCGGCCGGCATTAGGCCTTTATCAACGCCAAAAAGGTATTTGGGTTTTACAAGCTACTAATATGCCTGCCATACTAATTGAAACCGGCTTTATAACAAACCACGATGACGAGCGGTATTTAAATAGTGAAAAAGGGCAGCAAGAGCTGGCGGAATGTATAGGCAGGGCAGTAAAAAAGTATAAAGATGATATTGACCATACAGCCGCAATTGCTGCAGTGGCCGAAAAACAAAAAGCCAGCGCAACAGATTATAACAGTGAAAAAAACGAAAAGTATACAGACAGGACAAAAACTATCTTAAAAAGGATTGACCTTAAGCAAGCTAATTTTAAAGTTGATCTATACGATGATGGCGATATTGATGGCGACATTGTTTCTGTTTATTTTAATGGCAAAGCCGTATTGAGCAACAAAACTTTAACTGATAAGCCATTGACCTTAAACCTTACTGCCGACCCTGATAAAACCGAAAATGAATTATTAATTTACGCAGAAAATGAAGGCACCATCAAACCAAATACTGCTTTAATGGTGGTAACAGAAGGCGGCAACCGCACGGAAGTACGCATCACATCCGACGCTAAGAAAAATGGCGTAGTACTATTTATAAAAAAATAGGTATGCCATTTGCTCTAACGTTGTCAATTAATTAATCCCTAATTTCACTCAAAACAATGCTGTTTACAAATGACAATCTCTAACGAAACAAAAGTAGGCGTATTAACGGCTATTGCTATAGTACTTCTTGTCCTTGGTTTTAATTTTTTAAAAGGTAAAAATATAGGCGGAAAGAATGCACATTATTTTGCAGTTTTTTCAGATATACAAGGCTTAAACAGTAGCAACCCGGTAATTATAAATGGCAAACAGGTTGGCAATATTAATAAAACGGATGGCGGCAAGGATATGCGCCGCATTGTAGTAGATATTAACATGACAGTAGATGTTATTATACCAGACGATGCCGTTGCACTTATCAGCAAATCCCTTTTAGGCACGGTGGAATTAGATATAAGGTTAGGCAATAGCACTACAGCTTTAAAAAGTAACGATACCCTTAAAACAATCATGAGCGGCGACCTTATTGGCGATGCAATGAAAAAATTAGACCCGGTTTTATATCAGGTAACAAATGCTGTTAAAACGTTGGATACTTTGCTTGGTACTGTAAGCAGTGTGTTTGACCCTAATACAAAAAACAACATCAAAGGGGTAATGGATAACCTTAATAAAACTACTGCCAGCCTTGCTGTATCATCAGCTTCTTTGCAGGGCTTGCTTAATAACCAAACTGGCGCTCTTGCAAAAACAATGGATAATTTAAGTTCCTTTACTAGTTCCCTTAAAAATAACGATGATAATATTAACCATACTTTAGGCAACCTTGCCACAACAACAGATAGATTATCAAAGCTTGATTTTGAAAAAACATTATCTACTTTAAACGCGACTGTTTCAGATTTAAGGAGTGCCGTTGGCAAAATGAGCAGCAACGATGGAACGCTGGGGCTACTATTGAACGATACTAAATTGTATAACAATTTAAATGCCACCAGCAACAAAATAAATTTATTGTTAGATGATGTTCGCGTACATCCAAAACGTTATGTAAATATCTCCGTATTTGGTAAAAAAGATAAAAACAGCCCTTTAATGGTTCCATTGGCAGATACAGTAAATGCGCCTTACCTTCCATTTACAAACGCTAAGCCTTAATCAATTCAATTAAATTATTAGCCTCAATTTTACTAAAAATCAACAAACTTGTTCCAAACAAAGTGTAATTCATTCTACAAAACGTGTAACTGGTCTTCTACTTTTTTGTAAAACCTTAGTAGGACAATTTTAATTTCAAAAATAATTTGGGCGCCCGGGCGGGCTATGCACTACAATCTTTTTTGCGGTGGCCGACAAAAAAGGTTTTCGTTCCTATCCCCGTCCGAACCGGTTCATCCGGGCGGGCCTGGCGCTTCGGCTCAACTAGTATTACATTTTTTAAAAGCCCAATCATTTTAATAAGTTAAACCAGGCCAATCTCCCGCATTGCAGCTTTAACTCTTTTCAATTATTAATTATCATTACCAGCAAAATTTTGTGATGGTGTTTATAAATAAAAGTAGAAATTGCATCCGGCTAAAACTATATGTGTTGAAACTTCTATTTACTAAAAACTTTTACTTTTTTTTGCTGCTATTTATTTTAGGTAGCCTTCAAGTTGCGGCACAAAATCCCGCTCCTCCACCAGCTTCTCCAGATACCGTAAGGATCATCCAGATAATACAAGGCAATAGCCTCCGCGAAAAAACAATCGATTCTATTACTAAATTACGCACCATTGCTGGCAATGTTATTTTAAGGGAAGGGTTAACACTTTTTTATTGCGACAGTGCCACTATCAACAGCCGTACCAATGTACTGGAAGCCTTTGGCAACGTACACATCAACCAAAACGATAGCGTAGATACCTACTCGCAATACCTGCGCTATGTGGGTACCGAAAGGATGGCATATTTAAAAAAAGATGTTAAGCTCACCGATAAAAAAGGCATCCTCTATACGCAGGAACTGCAGTATGATTTAAAATCCAGCATCGGAACGTACACAACCGGCGGCAGAGTTGTAAACGGCACAACAGTATTAACAAGCCAGGAAGGCGTTTATTATGGCAGCACCAAAGATGTTTATTTTAAAAAGAATGTACACCTTGTCGACCCCAAGTATGATATTGTAAGCGATAGCTTATTATACAATACACAGTCGCAAATGACAACCTTTATTACCGCTACTAAAATTAAAAGTAAAAATGGCGGCGATATTTATACCACCAACGGAACCTACAATTTAAGGACTGGCCAGGCGTACTTTGGGCAACGTAGTGTAATAAAAGATAGCACCAGGACTTACCTCGCAGAAAACATGGCATTTGATGAAAAGAGCGGAATTGCACAATTAGAAGGCAATGCAATTATAAAAGATAGCGTAAATGGTTATACAGTTATAGGCGGCCAAATTTTCTCCAATAAATTTACCGGTTCTTTTTTAGCTACGCGAAAGCCAGTGCTGATATTTAAAGGCGATGCAAAAGACAGTACTTTTATTGCTGCTGATACCTTATTTTCCGCAGTTGAAAAAATAGATAGCAACGGCAACAGGATGATCATAAAAGATACCTTAAGGAATACAACTACCATAGATTTTACAGATACCACCTCTATGGCGCAACTAAAAAAATCTGCCGGACAAAAAGAAACGCCGATTGCATTTGATTGGGCAAAACCGATAGCACCTGAGAAAAAGCATGATTCCTCTATCGTGTATGTACTGCGCCCGATTGTACCTGATAATGTTATTGATACTTCCGCAGAAGGGCGGCTAACTAAAAGAGCAGATGCTGCCATTGCAAAAATCAGGAATAACGAAGCAGTAAAAAACCGGCTACCCATCGACCCGGAATTATTACGGTCTGCCCAGTTCCGCACGCCGCCGGATAGTTTATTTATAGGGCTTGCAAAAAAAGATACCGCACATACAAAACTAATAAGCAAAGCAGATTCTATCAAAAAAGTAACTGCGCCTAAAATGCTGAAAGATACGTCCATACGCTATTTTCAGGCTTTTCACCATGTACGTATCTTTAATGATTCTGCACAAGCTGTGTGTGACAGCTTATTCTATTCTTCTGAAGATTCTGTTTTTCGTTTGTACCAGAAGCCTTTATTATTCAACAACAAATCTCAGGTAGCCGGGGATACTATTTATTTATTTACACTAAATAAAAAAGCCAGGCGCATGTATGTTTTTGAGAACAGCATCATGATTAACGAAGCCAATGCGCTGATGTATAACCAAATGGGTGGGCGTACCATCAATGCTTATTTTAAAGATGGCAATATAGATTACATGCGGGTTAAAGGCTCGCCGGCAGAAAGCGTTTTTTATCCGCAGGATAATGATAGCGCCTACATTGGCATGGACCGCAACAAAGGCGATCTGATAGATATTTATTTTTTAAACAAAGAAGTACACCGCATAAAATATGTGAACGATATTGATGGCACCCTCTTCCCGATGCGCCAACGGCCCGAAGACCAGAAATTTTTAAAAAACTTCCATTGGTGGGAAAGTAGAAGGCCGAAGAATAAGTTTGAGTTGTTTGAGTAAGCCTTTTAGTAATTAAGAATCAATGCCGTTAAGTTAAGGATCTATATGTTTGTCTTTACCTCACCCTAACCCTCTCCAAAGGAGAGGAAAGGTCTTAACTTAACGGCATTGAATTAAGAATTAAAAATTAAGAATTTTTTCCTGTTGTTATACCTTTCCATGAGCGAGCTACAAAGCTGAGTATCGGACTTCAAAATCATTAACATATGTGTTGGCATAAGCCCCATAATGCATGATTAAAGATGACTGAAAAACAAATGTACAAGAGTGCGACGTCTGCCCGGCTGCCATTCGGACGGACCTATGAAGCCAAACAGGGCTATGTATTGGCCAAGGCAAAAAGAAAAGTCATTATTGATTGAAAACTCATAATCCGGAGCCAACAAAAAACAATAAACCCAAAACAAAAAACGCTACTCCTCCGCCTGCGCCGAAATTGCCTGCAAAAACCACGCTGCGTGGGGTATCCATTGCTCCGTCCAGCGCCATTCGTTGCCTTCGGCCTCTTTTTTAAAATCTATGCCGCCGCCATCTCCATTTCCATCTTTGCCGGTTATACCGTTGGATATTCCGCCTTTGCCGGAGCCATGCCCGTAACGGCTAGCCATATAAGGCACATTGTTTTTACCGAATTGGTACATGAAACATAGCTGGTAAGGATTGTTGCCTAATATCCAGGATAATTGCTGAGAAGCAAACTGGTTAAGCTCCTTGCTGATTGTTTTTTTATTATTAACGGCTATTAATTTCCCTCCCACAATGGCCGCTGTTGCTAATGATGCAAGCCTGGCATTTTCGCCCTGCCACCACCAGCCAGATTCATTGTCATGCGGTATAAAGAAGCCGTTTTTTATTGAATCTTTATACTTAAAAGTTTGGCGGGCATAGCCAAATGGGTTGCTGGTATTGTTTGTTACGCTTAGGTTATACGCTAAAGCTTTCTTTATTACCAAGATTGTACTAGTGCGTAGCGCTTCATCTTTTTCTTTAGTAAGATAGCGGCTTAACGAAACTACCGGCATCCCCGCATCCGATGCATGCCAAAAAGGGCGGTTGCCATCATCAGCAATAAAGTATCCTTCTTTCGTGATGCGCTTTGCTAAATTGGTGGCACGTTTGCGGGCTTCGTTTTTATACAGCGTATCGTTGGTAGCAATCCATAATTCTGTTGCGGCCATTAAGGCGCAGTAATCATCTATTATATTTTCTTTATGGTCATCATCGTATTGGGTGTTGTTTATTAAAAGATGTGCGAAGCCTTTTTTAGCCGCATCTAAATATTGTGCCGCTGTAAAAACGCCATCTTTTTTCCAGGTACTTATTCTTGCCAGGGCAGCAATAGCCATGCCGCCACCTTCGCGGAAAGCGCATTGATAATCGTTGGTGGTTACGCTATTGGCTAACAAGCCTACTACCCTTCTGGCAGATGGGTCGGGCTTAAAGTAACTGAATACCGTCATGTAAAAAAAGCCTTCGGGTGCAAGGGAACGTACAATATAATCTGCGCCAAACAAGGCTTCCTGCTGTAAAGAATCTTTTATGCCGAGCTTTGTAAGCAGCTTTGGCACTGCTTCTACGGCACTTTCCATGCTCCAGGTTACTAACGGTATTTGTTGGGGCGACATAAAATTAGCATAAGCCAAATGCGAAAAGTATTTACTAATATCGCCGGAAGCATCGCACCAGCCTCCTTGTAAGTCTACTGTTTTGTCGCTGCCAAATAAAAGTAATTTTTTATCCGCCGCTAACTCTTCTGGCGTGGTTGCCCTTTGGTGATGATAGTATTGCAATATAGAAGGGATTGTCAATTTTGCTAGTGCATCATCTTCTATCATAAAATTATCTGATAAATATTGTTTACCATTTACGGTAACGCTCACTTTATATTTTCCTTGGTTGATAAAACTAGAAAAATCTGCCTGGTATAAAAACTTTCCTGGCATCCATTCTTCTATAGCCATTGCCTTGCTAAGCTTACCAGTAAATACAATGGTATTGTTGGCACTGTTTATCAATGCAAATTTTGCGGTGGCATTCAATAGCACATCATTGCTTACTACAGCAATCTTTGCGCTTTTTGTATCCATCGCTACCTGGTTTACATAAATTATTGGAACTGCTAAAACATCAATAGAAATAAAGCAACACAGCAAGCTGCATACAAAACAAAAAACTCTTTTAATCATGATAATTATATTGGTTATTGAACAATTATATTTTTAAGCGCAGCCTTTTTCTTTCCATAAAACCAACCAGTATAATAATTACAAAAGCTACTAAGAAAGATTTAAAAATACCACCGGCACCATAGGCCATAAAGGCCGGGTACTTAAAATGAATAAGGCTATAAACCGAATATAAAAGATAAGGTATTAAATAACAAGTAAGCGTACTGGTACCTGCCGGCCTTATTGCATGAAACCAGTTTTGTTTGCCCTTCATATCTATCAGCCATATTAGTAAAGTAAATACCAGCGTGCCAATACCGGCACAAATAAATACCCAGGCCGGCGTAGCACGAATTTTTGAAATACCATCTGTATAAGGCCTTACAATAAAACCTGCGGCTATCAATCCTATGCTAACCGCTATAAATATACCCCATAGCAAAGCATCTTTTCCTTTGCCTGCCAGCGTGCCGTATAATACTGATACCACAATGCCAAGCATTACTAATGTTACGGAAGATGCATCGCCTATAACCAAAATTTTAAAATGTAGCAAATCCATGTGCCTGGTCATATTTATTGCTATAAAAATTACCAGCACCGGCAATAATAAACTTAACTTTCCTTTAGTTATTAAAAATGCAAAAGCACATACCAGGTACGCCCAGCCTATAATACCTAATATGCCCCACCAGGCTGGGCTTAAGCCTTCAGGTTCTGCTGTAGTACCTCCTTTGTATAAAAATGCACAGGTAATTAATAATGCTATACCCGTACCAATGAGGCTGTATTTTTTTACTTTGGCCATGGCAGGCGAATAATCCAGCCAGATGAGGAAGAAGGCGATGGTTATTATAATTGTATAAATGGAATAGGGAAGCAATGCATCTTTACCATTATAATTCTCTAGGTTTACATGAAAGAAACCCATTACCAGCAAGGCAATAGACCTGCTTAAAATATATAAGCTGATGTTTAAGAATGCATCGCCTTTATTTATACGGTTACGGATGGCAAATGGCAGCGACAAGCCTACAATAAAAAGAAAGTTAGGAAAGATAGTATCTGCAAAGCCCATCCCATCATCGGCAGCCTTAACATGGTCTATCCATGCTGGTATGCCTTTTACGCTGCCCACATCATTTACAAAAATCATTAGCAACATGGTGACAGCCCTAAATACATCTATCGATTTAAGGCGCTTCGGTAATTGGTTCATCTACTTAGTAATTCTGAATGTTTATTATAGTTTAGTTACCATCGCTTTCATAATTATAAGGTGGAGGATCTTGAATTTATTTATCTGTAAAAGCTACCATAATATTTTTTTCCTTACATCTTTTGTTTTGCCCTGCGGGATGTTTCGTGGCAGATTAAAAAAATCCCATTAGTTCTTGATAGTTGACCTGATATAATTATACTTCTTTTGGTTATACCCCGTTTTGATTATACTTCTTTACAAGCAGCTCAATTTACTTCTTACCATTCTTATTTTTCTCCGCCGCCCAAAAAATAGCATTTCGAAATAGTGTAGTATAATTTGCATCTTTAAAAAGCTCAGGCGAATGCCCCATAAATATATACACATTCCTTGCCGGATATTTTAAATTCGTCCACACTACCGGATGGTCGCCCATGTTAACTTTAGATGGTGGATTATAACTAGCCTCGCTTACCCTCGCAATTACATGTACATTTTCCCTTGGGCTTTTATCATACGTATACCATTCTTCTTTATTGATGGTAAAGTTATGTGGCAGGCCTTTCATTATCGGGTTAAGCGTATCTTCTATCTGAACAGTGCCATCGGCAAAATCCGGGATATAGTTTTTAAATTGTATGCCGCCCATAAAACTGCTAAACCATTGCCACATTTTATATCCATCAAATTCGCCTAATAAAGTAGCGTGGTGAAAACCTATCCAGCCCCCCCTGCCCTTTTCTATGTATTGCTCAAAAGCCTTTACTGCTTTATCTTTCCAGGCATAAGGCGCATAATCAAGCTGGATAAATAATTGGTATTGTTGTAGAAAATCTTCTGTAATGGAATCTGTGCCTATAAGATATTGTATAGTAAAATTGCTATCCAGCGCCAGTTGGTTAAGCCAAACTTTTGCTTCGGTAGAGTAAGCAATATGATGCCCGCCATTTTCGTATAACACCAGCGCCTTAAAACGAGGCTTAGCTGGTTGCTGCGCAAGAGAAGATAAAAACAGAAAACAGCTTATAACAGTTACTGGCAATACTGCCCAATATTGCTTCATTTAATTACGTTTATAATGTGTGAATATAAGCACAACGGAGGAAATTAATGCCCCTATCCCTTAAAGGGATATAATTTAAATCTATTTACGCTTAAAGTTACAGATGGTGCTTCTCTCAATATAGGTTTACACTTTTAAAAAGGTGTAAACTTTAAATGGTACTATCTTTGATACATGCAACACAATCCCACTTTCTTCCGCAAAATATTTATCACTCCATTTTTAGATTTTATCCACGATAGTAAGGCCGTAGGCATTATATTGTTAGCATGCACTGCTATATCCTTATTTTTGGCCAACACTTCTTTTGCCGCAGCTTATTTTAGCGCTATCAATATAGAGATCCCTTCATTACCTGTTGATGCCATCCATTTGCCACACACTCTATTACATTGGATTAACGATGGGCTAATGGCCATCTTCTTTTTTTTAGCAGGCATGGAAATTAAAAGAGAAGTTATCAAAGGCGAGCTGTCTTCTTTCTCTCAGGCCATATTGCCTGTAGTAGCAGCTATCGGCGGTATGGTTGTGCCTGCAATTATTTTCTTTTTTATAAATAAAGGAACCGCGTTTACAAATGGCTGGGGTATCCCTATGGCAACAGATATTGCATTTTCTTTAGGCATTGCCGCTTTGCTTGGCAGCAGGGTATCGTTAGGGTTAAAAATATTTCTTACTGCGCTTGCTATAATAGATGACCTTGGTGCCATACTCGCCATCGCTATTTTTTATAGCGCCTCTATACATTGGTTATACCTTGGCATTTCGGCAATAATTATGGTACTTTTATTTTTATTGATGCGGTTTAAGATCTTTAATATTGTTACACTGCTATTAGCCATCTTATTATGGTACTGTTTTTATAACTCTGGTATACATGCAACTATTGCTGGTGTTATCGTTGCATTATTTATCCCTATAGATAAACTAGCAAAGCTGGAGCATGCTTTACACACGCCTGTTAACTTTATTATAATACCCATATTTGCCTTAGCCAACACAGCCATACTTGTACCTGGTGATATTGCGGGCGCTATCAGCACAACTTTATGTGTAGGCATTGTTGCTGGTTTAGTAATTGGCAAGCCATTGGGTATTTTTACCGCCTGCTTTATAACAGTAAAATGCAAGTGGGGAACATTGCCTGCGAATACTTCGTGGCGGCATATTATTGGTGCCGGGCTTTTGGCTGGCATTGGTTTTACCATGTCCATCTTTATTTCAACCCTTGCTTTCAAAAATGCCGCAACAATAGATATCGCAAAGATCTCTGCTTTGCTTGGCTCTTTTCTTTGTATACTATTTGGTATTATCTGGCTGCGTTTTTTTTGCAAACCCTTAACAGCATAAAATACTTTTTTGGCGCTACACTCCTTTAACATTGCATAATTGTTGCAGTCATACTGGGGAATTCCATCCAACAATTAATTAAACTCATTAAAAAACGCTCATGAAA
>JANXVN010000012.1 GCA_025351645.1 Ferruginibacter sp. | reverse complement strand
AGTTGGCGGTTTAAATAATCCGGCATACTTGCAACAGTTGATAAGTGCTATAAATAATAATCCAGCATTTGCCGGCGAAGAAAAAAAGTATTGTGCGTGTGCTATAAACCGATTTAATGCCGGCGCATTGCAGCCATTAACGCCAATACACAAAGCGGCACGTTCGCCGCCACCGGCACCACTATCACCGGCACGGCCTAATAATTGAAAGCAATGGTATTGCGACAGGCGGCGCACATTAAAACACCGCTACCAGTTTATTTAAAAGCATGGGCGCAAAGTATGGCACCAATATTACAACAATCAAATATCAAACAACATGAAAGTAGAAAAAATTACAAAATCGTTCACGTTTACGGTTAATGAAAATAACGAACTGGTTACAACTTCAAGTGAAAGTTTAGACCATTTAGAAATTCCATCACGTGCCCTTTCAAAAGTTATGGACTTAATGGAAAAGATTTTTAAGCACTACGATGGGGAACAAAGGTTTTACCTGCACGTACAAAAAAGTAAAGAACGTGGTGTAACACCATAGGTAACCAAATTTTAAACCTGAATTAATATCACATTAAATGAAAGCATTAAAAACCAATATCTCACTTGCCCACTTAGAAGAGTTAGCACACGATTACATACATGATTGTATGACTTACCAAAAAGACCACCCGACAGCAAGCGGAAAAATTGTAAAGGTTTTAGATAGGCAGATACCAACTATTGATTACTTTCTTAGGATATGGATACCCTTAAAAGGGCAGCCCACAATACATAGGTCAACTTATTACAGGTGGTTAAACGGCACTAAGATAGCCAACGGCGACACTATAAAAAGCATAGAGGGTATATTTAAAGCCTTAGCAACTGATATTGTGGCCAATGAGGGCAAAGGTATTTTCTATGCTAAGAATAGGTTAGGCATGACAGACAAGGCAGCAGTTATTGAAGTTAAAAATATGGTGCCGTTATTCCCTGATGTTCTTAGCTTGCCAATTGAAGGCGTATTGCCACAGATTTATAATAATCCCTATAATAGAAAAACAATGATTGAAACACCATTGTTTGCAGATTGAAATTTGTAAAAGCTACACCAGACTACACCAGTTTATTTACATGCCATCCACATAAAAAGGATGGCTTTTTTGTGCCTATAATATCAACTTTTTAACACGTAGTGTCACCAGTAGTGTCACGAATTAAAAACAAAAAACCCTTAAAGGTAGTGCCAGTAAGGGTTTAAGCTGTTTTGTATGTGGTGCGAGCCGGGGTTGAACCGGCGACACATGGATTTTCAGTCCATTGCTCTACCAACTGAGCTATCACACCATTCCCTTTCGGGGCAGCAAAAATAGGCGTTTCTATCCAAATATTCCAAAACATGGGCAGCAAATTATTATAAAAATATAAAAAGCTGTGCAAAGGCACGCCCACCATAGTTTTAAGCCGAAAATCTTTTTATTCAAAAGGCTAGTATCATTAAAAAATAATAAAGGATACTTGTAATCGTTCTTATTTCTTAGGATTTTATACACAGCTCATCAAGGAAACACCTTTATCAGTTTTGCTTGTTACTATAAAAGATGCAGCCATCAGGTATCAAAAAGTAATGTAAAATACTTATCTCAGTGGCGTTAAAAGAGAATAGATATGGGAATCTAAAAACTTGCCTTTATAATAATAGTTTTCCTTAAAAAAGGCCTCCTGCACAAAGTTGTTTTTTTCCAGTATTTTTTTAGAGGCTTCGTTTGCCGTGTTAATATTTGCTTCTACGGAATGTAGCCTCATGGTGATAAAGCCATAATCAAGCGTTGCAGATATAGCTTCCTGCATATAGCCTTTTTTATGCTGCAATGGGTGAAGCATGTACCCAATCTCTGCCCGGTAATTGGCTTTGTCTATCCTCCACAAACCAATGGTGCCAATAAGTGCAGTATCCTCTTTTAAACAAATGCCCCAGGTAATGCCTTCATTATTTTGAAGGCTGTCAATTAGCTTTTGGATATACTGCAGCGCATCAGCAATTGATTCCGCCATTGGCCGGTCAATAAATTGCATAGCTTCTTTATTACAACGAAGCGCAAAAATTTCTGGTGCGTCAGCGGCTGAAATTTGCCTTAGCATTAACCGTTCGGTAAAAAGCATAGGAAAAGGATCAAAATTTACTACAAGCATATAAATTGGTTTAGCACAGCAAATATCCAAAAAAATATTATTGAACTTATTTAAAAAACAAAAAAACCGAAGCATTGCAGCTCCGGTAAATATTTTTTGTATAAAATGATTGTCGTTTAAAACTCCGCACTTTTAGGGTACCGTGGAAAAGGTATTACATCCCTTATGTTGCCCATACCAGTAACAAACTGTACCAAGCGTTCAAACCCAAGCCCAAAGCCAGCATGCGGGCAAGCTCCAAACCTGCGCGTATCTAAATACCAGTGCAGTTCATCGGCGGGTATATTCATTTCTGCCATCCGCTGGGTTAGTTTATCCATGCGCTCTTCCCTTTGTGAGCCGCCTACAATTTCACCAATGCCTGGCGCTAAAATATCCATTGCAGCCACTGTCTTTCCATCATCATTCAACCGCATGTAAAACGATTTTATGTCTTTAGGATAGTTGGTAAGTATTACCGGTTTTTTAAAATGTTTTTCAACCAGGTAACGTTCATGCTCGCTTTGTAAATCAACGCCCCAGCCTTCAATCAAATATTTAAACTTTTTCTTTTTGTTGTGGTTGCTATCTTTTAAAATGTCAATTGCTTCTGTGTAGGTAAGCCTTTCAAAATTATTATCAACAACAAAAGCCAGTTTTTCCAACAGGCTCATTTCGCTTCTATCAATAACCGGCTTTTGGCTATCTTCTTCCACCAGGCGTTGCGTTAAAAATTCCAGGTCTTCTTTATTATGATCCATCGCATACTTAATAATGTATTTGATGAATTCTTCGGCCAGGTTCATGTTATCTTCTAAATCATTAAAAGCAACTTCTGGCTCAATCATCCAAAACTCTGCAAGGTGACGGGTGGTATTGCTGTTTTCTGCACGAAAAGTTGGCCCGAAAGTGTACACATCGCTAAATGCCATGGCTGCCAGCTCGCCTTCTAATTGCCCGCTTACGGTTAAGTTAGTGCTACGGCCAAAAAAATCTTCTTTATAATTAATGGTACCATCTTCATTTTTTGCTGCGCTGCCATCAAGCGGCAATGTTGTTACCTTAAATGTTTCGCCGGCGCCTTCTGCA
>JANXVN010000011.1 GCA_025351645.1 Ferruginibacter sp. | reverse complement strand
CCGATCTGTTAAATTCATTGTACCGCCTGAGCATGTAAAACATTCATAGCTTCCGCTGGTAAGTGCTTGTAAAGAATATTGGGCTCCTCGTGGTCCTCCCGCTTTTTCTAAAATCCTTGCTATTTCTTTCGCCATTTTATTTGTGTAGTACAGTGCAGCTCCACCAACTACAGCATAACCTGCCCACTTTGGCCATGCAGCATCAGTAGGGTCTGGTATAACTGCATCGCCTGTAATAAACATTCCAATTGCTGCAGATGTTTTATAATTACCCTTAACTTGTGCAATTGCTGCTTCTGCTTCTTGCATTGCATTTTCGGCACGGTCTGGAGATGAGTGTATAGCTCCGTTATTTTTAAAAAAGCCATAATCACCTAATTCAATATTTGCTCCACCTGCTGCGGTATAAGTATAACCATTAGGACGATATGTTGCACCCTTACCATAAAATTCTTCCGCCGTTGCTTGGTTGGTAACTCTATTATCATACTCCATTTTGCCATCATGTTCTACCCATTCGTCCAAAGCACCTGTCGGGTCAACTCTACTTATCGGGTTATTACTGCAAAAATTATATGGAGATAAGCCCTCTCGGGAACTTGCCATTGGGTCAACAGTTCCCCATCTTCCTATTTGTTGGTCATACATCCTTGCTCCATAATCATAGAGCTCTAATCCACTGCCATCACTAAATTCCTTTGATTGTAATTCTTTGCCGTTGTATTTGTATTTATTAGTTAGAGAGCCTGCACTCTTGGAAGATATGCCACTCATCACCAATCCAAAGGGATAATAATGTGTCTCCTCCAAAATAGGACTCCTTTTATGAACCACTTGCATATTATCAAAGAATACGTTTACGGGGCTTTCATTGCTACAATAAATATACACATAACCGCTTTTAACAGCAACAATATTCTGTAGTTCGGCATAATGGTCTTTTACAATACTGTTACTGCCTGCCATGCTTATCTGATAGCTTACTGCTTTAAACTGCTCATCGAAAAATATCACATTGATAAATGCCCGTGGCTTTACAGGCGATGCATTGCTTTGGGTGTTTTGTATCCCCATCATTGTATTGATTGCCGAAGTGCCGAAGGGTGTGTTTATAATAGCCGGTGTTATTAACCCATGAACTGCTGTTGCTGCCGCAGCAGGCGCATTTAATAACGCCGTCAGCAGGTCTAATACCGGCAAGGTGCTGTTGCCGCTGGTTCCTGTTGTATTTTGAAAATAATAGCTTTTGCCAAATACATCAATCTTATCACCTGCCATTACTTTTAATGTAATACCCAGCCCGGTTTTAGCTTCGTTGCTGTTAAGACGGTATAACTTTTTGTATTAAAAGTTGTATAATTGAATGTAACCACATTTCCGGTTGGGGAAGTTATTCTTTTTAAATACCAGGCCGATTTATGAGGCGTAGCTTCCATATAAGTTTCATAATCGATAAAATCATACACATAGCCGTCTACTGACTTTATTTGCCAGCTACTTCCGTCTGCAGCAAGACAGCTTATTTGAATATTTTCCTGTTTTTGCATTACCGCCTGCATATTTCTCTTCAAAATAAACTTACCGCTGTGTCCTGGTATATTGTAGTAAAACTGGTCGGGCTGAAAATCTTTAACCGGAGATCCCGTTAAATAGCCTAAAATTGAATAATTATAGGCTGTATTTTGGTTAGGCACCGAGGCATTAATCATGTTCAAATTACAGCCTGTTTGCACGTTGTCTCTAACCAACTGCCCATTTGAAAAATCCAGTATCGTATTGTCAAAATAGGTTGCACTGTTAAAATCGTCTGCGCCAAGAATATTCCGGGAGATACTACCCCCGGCATTCAATACCCATCCAAGCCCAACCTGGCTTGCCTCCTCAGTTACTTTGATGCCACCGGCGTGGTAGCTGATAGAAATGGGCACTGTAATATCTTTAAATTTAATAGTGTAAATCGGGATAGAGATATCAGGAATTCCGGTATAAGCACTTACAGGAATATCACCATATTTCTGCATCGCCATCACATTTGGAGACGGTGGAGTCAGGCTTACCAATTGCGGTCCTTGACCAATTGCCATACCTGAGCAAAAGAAAACCAATACTCCAAAAACTGACATTTTTTTAAGTCTGTTCATAATCATCATTTCTAAAAGTTATATCCCATCCTAAACACCACCGGCTGGCTTACTGGCAGATGTTGGTGGCTTAAAAAATCATATAGCAATTGTATTTGTGTGCTTTTAACCCATTTGTTTTTTACAGATATCTTTTTACTGATACCCATCAGGGCGGCTTCTTGCCACTTTCCGAAAGTTATGTTTGGTTGAGTAATGCTGTTATCCGGCAATGCAGCCAGGTAATTCATCTCCATACCTCCGCTTATAAAAAATTGTTTCTTTAGTTTCCAATCCATAAAACTTCGCAGACTAATACCCTGGTTGCTAAAGACAATTCGCTGAACAAAACCCAACCCCAGATTATAACTGGCTCCAATGCCGGCAACTGATTTGGAATTTATTTTGTACCCGACTTTTAACCCGACGTTTGCACTTGATGGTAACAGGTAATTACTTTTTCCGAATTGAAAATTGCTGCCAAACTCCAATCGCTGACTAAATGTTTTTGTCCTTTCTAAATTGGGTTTAAAGTCAGGTAAGTCAGTTTGCCCTGACGATGATCCACTTTGAATCTGGGACTTCAGTTTGTTGATTTGTGACTGTGCTGCCAGTATATTTTGTTGAACATCTTGCATAACATTCGGGCCACCAGACGCAATACGATCCTGAATCAGGCTTTGCACATTTTCTCTCGTTTGAAGTCCTGCTAAACTGGCACCGCTCCCACTCATATCCATGGGATTGGTTCCAAATAAAGAAGCCAGTAAACTATTTTTTTGCACAAATTGCTGAAATGCTGGAATTTGGTTGAGTACACCTTTCGCAACAGTTTCGGCCTTTGTTTCGTCATTGAAAATTTCTTTATAATTTCTTAAGGATTCAGCATAATACCAGCTTTCCTTGTTGATCTTAGTAAGGTATTTACTTTTACCAATGTATTGTAAACTCTCACCGATAAGCTGCTTTTTTCTATCTTTGATTAGTTGCTGGAGACCATCTGATTTTTCTTCTTCTTCATTGAGGATTGAAATTTTCTTACCTGTATTTTCCAACGGTTTAATCAACTTGCTGTTGATATTTTCCTTTTGCGACTGCAAGTACTTTAAATCTGTGGTAAGTTTGTCCCGGTAACCATCATATTGCGTCCTATATTGGTTAGTGATAGCTTCGCCCTCCCTAAGTTTTTGAAGCATTACCGTAAACGTTAGCTGGTTAGTGCTGAACAATCTTTCTGCTGATGCAGGATTGACTTTCTGAAGTAGTATGTGTATTTTATTCTCCCAGCGGCTAAGGTTGGTTAAGGTTTTTTCCGTTTTGCTGGTAACCTGACTCGTATACCTGTCTGCCTTTTTATCAATAACTGTGAGGTAACTTACTGGGATTTGCTGCAGCCTATCAATCGTACTGTCAGCAGGCTTTTGCCCAAGGGCATTAACACCTGAGGAAAACAGATAAATAAAAAGAATAAATGGCAGCTTAGGCATCTGGGTTGTTTGAACAAAGACAAAAAAAAGGCATAAAATGGTGGATCGGGAGGATGATGGATATCGATAATAAACAACAATACCATTTTATTCCGATTGGGAAGAAAACACATGGCTGTAGAAAGAAAAAAGAAATAGAATCGTTTTTGTAGAAGGGTAAGCTTTAATACCGATTACGTGTGTAATACGTACAGAAGTTTTCATTTCACCAACAACTTTATTTGAACTAAAAAATAATAAATTAGACAAATGCTTACTGATACTGTATTTAACGCCTTGAATTATTTTTATAAATTGAAAAATTGCGTAATTATACTCTAAATAAAATAGTAATTTCCGAAGAGAAAAATTAACAATCGCAGCGGCAGCAAAGTGTAATAACAAAATATCTGCGTGAAAAGTAAACTGGAGATTACCACGGCAAGCTGCAGGGCGTTGTAACAAACCCGAATGAAATCGCAGTGCAAAAGACATTGAATATTTCAGGATCCGGGAAGGTAAAATCTGTCCGAAATGTGTCCGAAAAAAAGTAAGGCTCTGATAATCAAAGCCTTACTGTCGGGATGACAAGATTCGAACTTGCGACCCCCAGACCCCCAGCCTGGTACGCTACCGGACTGCGCTACATCCCGAAAAACCCAAGATATCGCCGGTGATATATTGGGACAACAAATGTAATAGAAATTTTAGGATTTAAAAAGATTACAAATAGTAACTTAGCGCAATTTTAAATTCATGAAGGTTTTAATTAAACAAGCTACCATCGTCAAGCCATCGTCGCCATTAAACGGGCTGGTTAAAGATATTTTTATTACTGATGGCACCATCACCATTATTGCCGACAACATTACCAAACCGGCAGATACATTAATTAAACAACAAAACCTGCACGTAAGCATCGGCTGGATGGATACGTACAGCCATTTTTGCGACCCTGGCCACGAGTATAGGGAAACGCTTGAAACCGGCGCTAACGCAGCGGCAGCGGGCGGTTTTACCGATGTGCTTGTTTTACCTAACACCAGCCCGGTAATACACAACAAATCGCAGGTAGAATATACCATTCAAAAAGCTAAACAATTTGTAGCCAACATACACCCATTGGGCACCGTAACTAAAAATGCGGAAGGTGCGGAACTGGCGGAGATGTACGATATGAAACAAAGTGGCGCCATCGCTTTTACGGATGGCACTAACAGCATACAATCTACAGGCTTGTTACTAAAAGCACTGCAGTATGTGCTGCCTTTTGATGGCGTAATTATACAAGTGCCAGATGATAAAAGCATTAACCCGCAAGGGCTGATGAACGAAGGTATTGTAAGCACACAATTAGGGTTGCCTGGCAAGCCCGCCATTGCTGAAGAATTAATGATAGCAAGAGATATTGAACTGGTAAGATACACCGGCTCTAGAATTCACTTTACGAGCGTGAGTACAAGAAAAGGCATTGAACTTATAACAGAAGCAAAAGCAAACAAATTACAAATAAGCTTTTCGGTTACGCCTTATCACGCCTTTTTTTGTGATGAAGATTTAACGCAGTACGATACCAATTTAAAAGTGAACCCGCCATTAAGGACAAGGGAAGATATGATGGCGGTACGTGAAGCGGTTATCAATGGTGATGCCGATGCGATTGCTGCGTTTCACATTCCGCAAAACTATGATAGCAAAGTTTGTGAGTTTGAATATGCCAAAAACGGCATGATAGGGCTGGAAACATTGTTTGGTGTTATCGGTAAATGCATACCAGTAAAAAACCACCCTGGCAACTGGTCGCTTGATACGCTGATAACGCTTTTAACAGTTTCGCCAAGAACTATATTTAATATGGCCCTGCCGGAAATAAAAGAAGGTGCAACGGCTTCGCTTACATTGTTTGACCCAACTGCTGAATATATATTTGAAGAGAAAATGATTGCATCAAAAAGCAGCAACACGCCTTTTATTGGTAAAACACTAAAAGGAAAAGTATTCGGTATTATTAACGGCGATAAAATACATATTAATTAAGATGAAACAATTTTCGCCTACACAAAAAGGACTACTAACCGCCGTTGCGATGATTGTAGTACTATCATTTTCCTTGTTCGTTTTAAAAAATCCGTTCGAAAGTAAGTTTCAATATATTGTGTATTGCCTGCTTTGTTTTGGTATTGTATGGAGCCTTGTTAGCTATCATAGAAGCGGCACTGATAAAAAAACTTTTGCCAATTATTTTTCAACTGGATTTAAGACTTTTGTAGTGGTAGCCTTACTAATGGCGGCTTTTAGCTTTATTTATTTTACTACCCACCCCAAATTTAGGGATAACAGCATTGCGGAAAACAGCAAGCTGCTAGCGGCGCAGGGCAATCATTTACCAAAAGAAATTGAAGAGAATGCAGCACAGTTAAGAAAGATGTTTATACCGATGACGATATCAATAACTATTTTTAGCTACCTTATTATGGGCGCTTTAATTACAGCAATTGCTGCGGCTTTTTTAAGTAAGAAAAAAGATGCCCAGCCAACTACGATATAAAGTTTACACCTTTTAAAAAGGTGTAAACTTTAACTTTGAAAAATGGCACTGGTGCCTAAATTAAAACAGTAGCAAATTAAGGAAGCGTACCAAATAGGTATTAGTACAAGAGTGCGACGCCACCGCAGATTCACATGGCTGCTGTATTAGTTCGGACAACAAATGACAATTGATAATTTTTAATGGATAATTGATAATAAATACATGCCTTAAAATAGCAGGGTTTCAACAAATCATTTTACGCTTCAATTTGAAAGGACAACAAACAAAAAACACCAAACAATAAATATTGAACAAATGGACATTTCAGTAGTAGTGCCGCTTTATAACGAAGACGAATCTTTACCGGAGCTTTCGGCCTGGATTGAAAAGGTTATGCTGGCGCATGATTACAGTTATGAAATTATTTTGGTAGATGATGGCAGCGACGATACGTCGTGGGAGGTGATTGAACAATTGCACTTGCAGAATGATAATATACGCGGCATAAAATTTCAACGCAACTACGGCAAAAGCGCTGCCTTAAATGAAGGATTTAAAGCAGCGAAAGGCAATGTGGTCATTACTATGGATGCGGATATGCAAGACAGTCCGGATGAAATACCCGGACTTTACAATATGATAATGGTAGAAGGCTACGACATGGTAAGCGGCTGGAAAAAAGTACGTTTTGATAACAAGCTGACTAAGAATTTACCGAGCAAATTATTTAATGCAGCGGCCAGTAAGTCGAGCGGCATTAAGCTGCACGATTTTAACTGTGGCCTAAAATCTTATAAAAACAAGGTAGTAAAAAGCGTGGAAGTGTATGGAGAAATGCACCGCTACATACCCGTGCTGGCCAAGTGGGCAGGCTTTAAAAAAATAGGCGAAAAAGTGGTAGCGCACAGGGCAAGAAAATATGGCGTTACCAAGTTTGGGTGGAGCCGTTTTATAAATGGCTTCCTTGACCTGGCATCGATTATGTTTATGGGAAAGTTTGGCAAAAAGCCGATGCATATTTTTGGGCTCTGGGGAAGCATTGTTTTTTTTGTGGGGATGTGCATCTGGATATATTTATTTATAGCAAAAATATTTTATTCTCAATTTAACATGACGGACAGGCCGCTATTTTTCGTAGGCATTATTTCCATAGTGATTGGTACACAACTATTTTTAGCGGGCTTTTTAGGAGAGCTGATAGCCAGGAACAGCAGCGATAGGAATTTTTATTTGATAGAAAAGACAGCGGGGCTGGAAGACATAGAAACGCTGATTTAATTGGTTATGAAATTAAAATTTTCCCTGTTAGTGTTTCTATTTATTTCTTGCAAAAGCAGGATTAACTCTTCAATTACATTGGACAAATTTAGTACTATAGATTCTTTGAAAGGCGCTAACAAAGAAACTGATAGTGTGTATAAAGTAGAGGATATTTTATTTACTAGCCCTAAAAATTTGTTGTTAAATTTTTATAAAACTGGCCATCGGCCGAAAACTATTAAAAGTAAGGGGGATACAATTTTTAACGATAATAATTTCGTTCTCTTAGCTGATATTAAAAAATTCACTGGCGATATATATAAAAAATTTAGACCGAAATATACTTTTGATATGTTTGCCGTGAAAGATGCCTATACTGGTAAATTTTAAAAACCTAATTTCGATACAGATCCATCAGCACATGAATATAGAACTATGATACGCCAGGCGTGTATGGATGACACAATAAGTTTTGGTGGTCATTATACAATTGGAGGATGGAGTTGTGGATCCGAATGTAGGATGATAGCAGTTATTGATAGAATAACTGGAAGAATATTTTTTTCCTCAAAATATATTCCATTTAAAAGTGAATTAACTTATGATATCGCTTATAAAAAGAATAGTAGATTCAATGCCGTTAAGTTAAGTCCTTTCCTCTCCTTTGGAGAGGGTTAGGTGAGGTAAAGACAAACAGATAAATTCTTAACTTAACGGCATTGATAGTAGATTATTAATTAACAACTCGTCTTTATTGGGAGATCATCCGGGCTATTTAATGTTGACTTCATATAAATCGTTAGAATTTTATGAATTTTAAAATAATGTATTTATAAAATTACCGTAATTGCAGAAAAAATCCATCATCATCATCGGCCCTGCGCATCCTCTACGTGGCGGGCTTGCATCTTACGATGAAAGGCTTGCAAAAGAATTTCAGCAGCAAGGGCACACCGTTAGCATTTATACTTTTTCGTTACAGTACCCCGGCTTTCTATTTCCGGGCACTACACAGTTTTCTACAGAGCCTGCGCCTGCAGATATAGACATCCATGTATGCATTAATTCAGTAAATCCTTTCAACTGGCTTAGTGTTGGGATGGAGCTAAAGAAGCAACAGCCAGACCTGATTGTAGTGCGTTATTGGCTGCCGTTTATGGGGCCTTGCCTTGGTTCTATTTTAAGGATAGTGAAGCAAAATAAACATACTAAAATTGTTTGCATTGCAGATAATATTATTCCACACGAAAAACGTTTTGGCGATGTTGCCTTTACCAAATATTTTGTGCCGCCTATTGACGCTTTTATCACGATGAGCGAAAAAGTATTGGCAGACTTGCCACAATTTGCCGCTAACAAACCAGCCAAATTTGTAGCCCACCCCTTGTATGATAATTTTGGGGAGAAAGTGAGCCAACAGGAAGCAAGGGCTAGGTTAAATATTAAGGAAGATGAATTAATAATTTTATTTTTTGGGTTTATAAGAAAATACAAAGGGTTGGATATTTTGCTGGATGCGATGAAGATTTTGCAATCATCTCCCCAACCAATCCCTAAGTTATTGATTGCCGGAGAATTTTACGAAGACAGGAAAGGGTACGACGAACAGATAGTACGATTAGGCATACAAGGGATGCTAATTTTAAAGACTGAATTTATTGCCGACAGCGAAGTGAAATATTATTTATGCGCTGCAGATGTGGTAGTGCAGCCATACAGAAGCGCCACCCAGAGCGGCGTTACGCCCCTAGCCTATCATTTTGAAAAGCCTATGGTTGTTACCAATGTCGGTGGGTTGCCTTCATTAGTGCCGGATGATAAAGTGGGCTTGATAGCAGAGCCAAACGCCGCCTCCATCGCATTAAAAATAGAAGAATATTTTACAAAAGGAGCACAACATTTTCTGCCCCATCTTATTGAAGAAAAGAAAAAATATAGCTGGAGCAAAATGGTGGCTACTATTTTTGAAGTGGCCGGGCTCCACTAAATATTATTGCTTTGTAATATCACCCCATGAAATACGCCATCAATTTCGTTTACAACTGCCCAATGGGCAGGCACAAAAAGCTTTACGCCACCAAACACTATATCTATTTTTATTACTGCAGCGCCAGTTAAATCTGCCTGCGTAAAATCAATTTCCGTACTACTAAACACACTGCTTATTTTTGCGACTTTAAAGTCTTTAGACAGTACCTTACGGTTTACACCACTGAATACAGAATTAATTTTCAGGTATTCTGTATGAGCTGCAAGGCTAGTGCCGCCCAAAGTTTCGGTAGGATTTAACGAAGGATCAAAGCGCATAAAATTATCTTTCCGGCCTTTTATAAAAACAAAATTACTTTGCGGGCGAAGGATAAATATTAGCCCTAAAAAAATAATAAGGGCTGGCCAGATATAAGGTTCAAATTTAAGACCGGGCAATAAATCCTACAATAGTACAACGTTAAGGCATTGGCCACGCACAAATTGTCCCTTAAAAATCCTTATTACATTTTACGGTTAAATAATTATCTTCAACCAGCCTTTTACTTATCAGCTTATTACGCTTACTAAAGCCATTTTAGAAGCCTTAATTTTAAAACACCATAAAATAACCAACATGAAGTTTTCAATTTTACTAATTTTCCTGCTAGCTTTTATTTTCCACTCGCAGCCTATTATTGCCCAGACAACTTCATCCACTTATGATTCTATCCTGTTGGGCAAAAACGATAAGGTGGGTAAATTCGTAAAAACGAGAGGCATCAACATGTATTACGAAACCTATGGCCAGGGCGAGCCTTTGCTCATTATACATGGTAATGGCGGCTCTATAAATAACTTTGTAAACCAGGTGCCTTATTTTTCAAAAAGTTATAAAGTTATATTGGCAGATAGCAGGGCGCAAGGAAAATCAGCCGATGCAAAAGACTCTTTATCTTATGAAATGATGACTGATGACCTGAACGCATTGTTAGATAGCCTGCACTTAGATTCTTGCTATGTAATTGG
Organism: Ferruginibacter sp.; assembly: GCA_025351645.1. Lineage (GTDB taxonomy): Bacteria > Bacteroidota > Bacteroidia > Chitinophagales > Chitinophagaceae > Ferruginibacter. The sequence goes on along the minus strand of JANXVN010000011.1, from coordinate 1,326 downwards.
CTGGAGCGATGGTGGGATCAATGGCTTACTATTAGCAATGCGCCACCCCGACAAGGTAAAAAAACTAGCGGTAACGGGCGCTAACTTATGGCCTGATACCACTGCTGTAGACCCTTTTATTTATAAATGGGCAATGGGGGACAATGCCGCACTGAGCAAAAAAGATTCTACGCCAAAATTGAAAAATGATTTAAAATTATTGCACCTTTTATCTTACGAGCCACATATAAAAGTAGAGCAGCTAAAGCTTATACAATGCCCAACACTAGTTATTGGCGGCGACCATGATGTATTGCTACCGAAGCATACACTATTGATTGCGGAATCTATCAAGCAATCGTATTTATGGATATTGCCTAATTCGGGACACTCTACGCCAATTAATTATAAAAGGCAATTTAATGAAACAGTGCATGATTTTTTTATTGCGCCTTACAGGAAAATAGAAGGCTTTGGGCGTTTTAATTAAGAAGCAAGACATACCATACTATTTTATGGAATTATAATTATATCTATGAGTTATGATTTTTTTCAACTTGTAAATCATTCCTTATTTACAGCTTTTGCACTTTGGGGGATAATTTGTGGATGACAAAAAGAACAACGGTGTTTTGTGTTGCCTTGCATAGGTATACTATGTGCTGCTTAAACAGTATGCGCAAAAATAAAAGAGATAGCGAGTTGAGGAGGAGTACTAAAAGGGTATGCCGTAGAAGGGAGTGACATATAACCCCGTCCGACTGGCGATAGCCGGGCGGGGATGATAACCAAAGGTGCTGTATTTGCCCGGACAAAATGCAGTAGCAATAATTAAAAAGTACCAAGCCGGAATACAGTAGCAAGTCATAACAACAAAAAACTAAAAACTAAAAACACAAAACGCTTTACGGCAACAACAACTCTTCAATCTGCTTCCAGCTTTCTACTCTTTTATGCTTACCGCAGTTGGCCATTTTATTATGTGGCTGAGTATATAAAATTGTTTCGCCTGTAAAAAAATCCAGGTTTTTAAAATAGTCGTCTATCATAATATCGGCTTTTATAATTTGCTTAGCGCCACAAAAAACCATTTGCTGCCAGCCGATAAAGGGAAAGTGCTCATTAAGCCAGGATTGCTTTTCTGCCAAACTATTGGGGAACTCCATAGCGGCAGACACAATGAATACTTTATAGGCATCGTTGAGCCTGCGCAATATAGTTTGGCTATCCTCTATCACTGGCGCATTGCGAAAAAAGCCTGGGCTATTTACATAAGCCCGCTCGTTGGGAAACACTTCTAACTCAGGCAGGCCACTCACTTCATCCATAGTGTACATTTTGCCAAAC